>JBGAUR010000004.1:14153-29431 GCA_044228545.1 Minisyncoccia bacterium
GTAAGGATTTAGCCGTTTCACCCCTGTAGTTACCTATAGGATTCATCCATATTTGCACATGGATGTCCGACCCTTTCGGATCAAAGACGTCTCTGCTCGCACCTCTACAATTGCTTGCGACGGGCGTTACCCGCTACGCTTGCCTGGATTACTCCAGACTGAGTGTTCGGACTTTCCTCACTCTTACTTTCGTAGGAGCGCATCTATCAGAATACAAACACAATTTTATAATACCATATATATCCATCCTTGACAATGTTTTATAATTTGCTATACTCTACTTGTGAGTGAAGAATTCCAATAAATAAAATTATTATATTTATTGACAATTGCCTAGCAAAACCCCCACGAGAAATCGTGGGGGTTTTGTATTGTAGAATTTTTATTCTAAATACTATATAATAAATTCATGCAGTCGCTTGTGTTTTCAAGTCAGCGGCTGCACTCACATAGGCAATTGTGTTGGAGTTAGCACCCGCTGACTTGAGCACATAAACAAAAAACATCTCAACTAAGAGATGTTTTTTGTTTAGTAATAAAATAGTTTGCAATATAAATTAAAGTCAGAGAATAAAATATCTTTTATTTTGTTCCGTTCTACAGGTCTTTCCCTTGTTGTCAGATTTCTTTTAGGACTTAAAATCAATGTCCATTTTGTGCTCAATTGAGGCACAAAATATCGACTCAATAAGATCGAATGTACTTATAAATAAGATACATGATCGGTTTCAAATTGAATTATTCCACGAACAGCTTCCGCTACCCGTGCCTTGTTACGACTTATTCCCTGTCACCGAGCTTACTGTAGGCCCTCCGTATGGAGAGATTTCGAGTACTCCCGGCTCCCTTGAATTGACGGGCGGTGAGTACAAGACTTGAGAACGTATTCACCGCGGTATGTCTGACCCGCGATTACTAGTAATTCCAGCTTCATGGGGTCGAGTTGCAGCCCCCAATCCGAACTGACGCATCTTTTATTAGGATTCGCTCAGGGTTACCCCGTCGCTGCCCGTTGTAGATGCGATTGTATTATGTGTGTAGCCCAAGGTATCAAGGGACATGCTGACCTGGCGTCATCCTCCCCTTCCTCCCCGACCGAAACTTTCGAAAAATAAATTTTCAAAAACTTGGGTCGGGGCAGTCTCGTGTGACACTTATAACACACGACGAGGGTTGCGTTCGTTACCCCACTTAAGGGAACAATTCAAACCACGAACTGACGACGGCCATGCATCACCTGTCAACTAGTCTTGCGAAAGATATATTTCTATATCGGTCGTGTAGGTTTCAAACCCTGGTGAGGTTTTTCGTTTACCGTCGAATTAAACCACATAATCCACTACTTGTGCAAGTCCCCGTCTATTCCTTTGAGTTTTAGCCTTGCGGCCGTACTTCCCAGGCGGATCTCTTAACGCGTTAGCTACGTCTCTCAGAGGGTCGATACTCCGAAAGACTAGAGATCATCGTTTAAGGCGTGGACTACTGGGGTATCTAATCCCATTCGCTACCCACGCTTTCGTGCTTGAGTGTCAGAAATGTACCAGTATAGTGCCTTCGCTTTTGGTGTTCCCCATGATATCAACGGATTTCACCCCTACACCATGAGTTCCCTATACCCCTTACATTCTCAAGTTGTGCCGTTTCGTTCGCGGTTCTTGGGTTAAGCCCAAGGATTTGACAAACGACTAACACAACCACCTACGCACCCTTTACGCCCAATAATTCCGGATAACGCTCGGGGCTCTCGTATTACCGCTCCTGCTGGCACGAGATTAGGAGCCCCTTATTCATGAGGTACCGTCAATAAACTTCTTCCCTCATAAAAGATCTTTACACACCGAAGTGCGTCATCAATCACGCGGCGTCGCTCCGTCAGACTTTCGTCCATTGCGGAAGATTCTCGACTGCAGCCACCCGTAGGTGTATGGGCCGTGTCTCAGTCCCATCGGTGAGGGTCAGCCTCTCAGCTCCTCTAAGCGTCATAGCCTTGGTAGTCCTTTACACTGCCAACTAGCTGATACTTTACAGGCCTTTCCCTAAGCGAAAAACTTTACTCCGGAGAGACTATCGTGTATTAGCGTACCTTTCGGTACGTTGTTCACGACTTAGGGGGAAGTTCCTATATTTTACTACCTCGTTCGCCACTAACTTCAAACGACCTTTGACTTGATGTAATCGCATCTCTGGAAAAATGAAGTCCGTTCGACTTGCATGCCTTATCCACGCCGCCAGCGTTCATCCTGAGCTAGGATCAAACTCTACTAAAAAATAGAACGGAACAAAACAAAAAATATTTATTCCATTAACTGACTGCTTAACGTTTGCACACGTTAAGACTTTCTTCATTAAACTCATTGTGATTAGCACGAGTTTAACTAGCCTACTTACGTAGGACTTAATTTATGATTGCATACCTATTTTATTGACAAGGAAATTAAAACAGCCTGGTTTGACCTGACTGTGGGTTCTATTATATACATATAGGATAATAAGTCAAGCGCTATAACTTATAAAAAAAGCCTTGTAAAACAAGGCGTTTTCATAGGGATTTTGATTTAATAATGCTTTTTAGGGGGTCCTTCTGTTCTTTGGTCAGGTTTGTGATCCCTTAAATAATCGTCATTTAAAGGTTCATGGTCATGGTAGTAGTTACCATTAGAATCTTTAGTGATTCTATCGGTATTTGGAATACCAAATCTAAGAGCTACTTCTTGCATCTCTTCTCTACTAATTCCCCCATCTGTATTTTCTTCTTTGGCTTTGAATTTAAAAAATTGAAATTCTGACATAGATGTTAGTTTTGTTTTGATTATAACTTTTTAAAAATAAGTAGACAAATCATTTACAAAATAAATTATATCTGTAATAATCAAGGAGTTTAACAAAGAAAAACAAAGACGCCCTGTTAGCTCAGCTGGTAGAGCAGCTCCCTCTTAAGGAGATGGTCGGGGGTTCGATTCCCTCACGGGGCACAATAATAAAAACCGCATATGCGGTTTTTATTATTTCTTCAGTAGTTTTGCAAGTTCCTTCATAAAAACTTTTATTGAATTGTCATCATATAGAGAAAGTGTAAGCACTGGGTTATCTAACTTCTCAAAATCTTTTATAGCTTTATCAATTGTTTTTTGGTCCACCATATCTGTTTTTGTTAAAACTATAATCTCATCTTTTTCAAGGAGTGATTTATCATATGCACCAAGTTCTTTACGAATTTGTTTGTAAACTTTCATCATATCTTTACCATTTTCAAAAGATATTAGATGAGCGAGGGTTTTTGTGCGTTTTATATGTTTCAAAAATTTTATTCCAAGACCCTTACCTTCTGAAGCCCCTTCGATAAGTCCTGGGATGTCTGCAATGATATGCCCATAAAAATCTCCTAGGTTTGGATCTAGAGTTGTGAATTGATATGAACCAATTTTTGCTTGAGCATTTGTGATTGAGTTTAGTAATGAAGACTTTCCAGCATTTGGTAAACCAATGAGTCCAATATCAGCAAAAAGTTCAAGCTCTATTTTAAAGTTACCTTGCTCACCTATTGTACCTTTCGTAGCTTTAGTTGGGGTAGTATTAATAGAGGTTTTAAATTGCTCGTTGCCAAAACCACCATGGCCACCTTTTAGAAGTAATTCCTTCTGACCTGGTTCTTCGAGTGATACAGATGCACCACTTTCAACGTTTGTGATAATAGAACCAACAGGAAGCTCAATAATCAAATCTTTACCATCTTTACCGTGGCGACTCCCACCTGCACCATCAAATCCTCTTTCAGCATCAAAAGTTTTTTTGTGTTTATATTTAGAAAGTAAATGAATATCTGAAACAGCAACTGCAAAAATACTTCCTCCTCTACCACCATCTCCACCATTTGGACCACCTTTGTCTATAAACTTTTCGCGGCGCCAACGAACAACACCGTCTCCACCACGGCCAGCTTTTGCAAAAAATTTTATTTCATCTATGAACATAAATATGGAGCAAAGATATTTATTTTCGAGTCGTGTCGGAGCCCCCGTAGAGAGGGTTAAGCGCGAGAAAATTAATATCTTTGCGTAATATACCTTTACCTTATGCTAATAACGCCTTTTGTGCAAGGGCAATAGCACCTTCTCTTGAATCTACAGTCATATAAAAACCGCCTCTGTGACAAAAATTAACATCAGGTACTCCAGTAAGTTCCACTAGTTTAGGATCTCTGTTAAGTAGTCCACGCCAAGATTCTGGGAACATTTTTCTACTTTCAAATGTATCCATATTTTTTCTTATAGCTTCAACTTTCCAAGCAGAACTGTGAGCACTTGGATAAATAAAATAAATTGGTTCAGCAAGCTTTGATAATACTTCCTGGAACAAATATCTTGGAAAATCGTTTTTAACTTCAACAATTCTTTTATCAACAGCACTACCGTATGCCTCAAATATTATTTGTTTACCTCGGTAGTCAGCCAATGCAACTTGGATCTCTCTTATAAGTAAAATAGATGCTTTTTTAACTTGCTCTATAAAAATTGGATCTTCATTGATACCTACTTCCTCCCACGTTGGAGAGTAAGCCAAGAAAACTTGATCAGCAGGATAAGTAGAAACTCCTTTAAATTTTGGAGTGCTTATGTCTACCCCATTGTCCACTGCATCAAGTGACATAAATATTTTCTTATCAATTAAATTCCAAACTTCTTCATTGTTTCCACAAATATCTAAACCAAAATGTTTCCAAGCAAGTCCAGAGGAAGCATATGGGATACCATTCGGGCGAGCACCTGCTCCTTCTTTTTGATGGTGATCAAATCTATTAATTTTGGGGTCGTATATACCCCCAACATCAAAAACATAGTCTGCGTTCTTTATTGTTTCTTGGTCGCGAGTGCGAATAATCTTGAATGACTCATTTTTATTTTTAAGCCATATAGATAAAACAGCACAGGCAAAAATATCATCTGCATGGAATGAGCCGTTGTGAGTCACTATAGTTCTCCCCTTTTTAAAAATTGTTATCTTCATTTTCTTTTTTATCTACTGACTCTATCCACTCAATTATAAAAGCAATAATTTTCTCTAAAATAAAGAATGCGATAAAACAGAGTAATATAATACCGATAAATTTACGAATGTCTCGACTTATCGACAGCGCAGTGTAACTGAAAAAGTATCCTAGAGCAAGTACTGATATAGACCAGGAGAGCAGCGATGCAAGTTCAGCTTTCGCAAAAATTTTGATTTTCACCTTCCTATATCCAGAAAAAATAAGTGAGAACCAATGTAATCCGAGTATCAAAAATCGAGACAGAAAGATTGACCAGAATGGTTTCTCGGAAAATTTTGGGAGAAAGTATGCAATTCTTCTTTCAGTTTGATGGACTAGAGGCTTACCAGAATGATGTTTTTGTAAATAATATCCCAAACTATAACCGAAAATAGATTTGAGACCTCCACCAACTATTGTAGCAATTAAGGCAGCATACAAATTGAGCGACCCAAGATGAGCAAATATCCCAGCAATTATTACAACGATTTCTCCTTCAATAATAACACCTAAAACCACAAAAAAATACGCCAGTTCTGCGTGGAGTTCTACAAAGTGCTTTACAGTGTTTAGTGTTATAGACATAACTCACTAGTGATTGAAATTGAATAGCTTAGTGAGTATCCAATTAATGACTGAGACTAGTATCGCTCCGACAAATGCTGCGGTAAAAGTGGTAACAGTGAACCCGCGAATGACATTTCCTAAGTACCAGAACAACAGACCATTTACTACTAGAGAAAATAATCCGAGAGTAACGATATTTATCGGTAGAGTTAATACATTTATTATTGGTCTAATAAACATATTAAATAGTGTCAAACATGCACCCACTATAAGTGCGACATATAGTGGATTCACACTAATACCAGAAATTATTTGAGTTGTTACCCAAACCGCAACTGATAATATTATCCAATGTAAAATAATTTTCATAAATAAAATTTATGCAAATAAAGAATCGACGACCTCTTTTACAACATTGCCATCTGCTTTACCTTTTAGATCTTTCATAAGAGCACTCATGAGCATCCCTTTTTTTGTTGGATCAGTTATACCGAGTTCTGCTTGCTTTGATTTAGCAATTCCTTTAACTTCACTTTTCTCCATTAGCTTTGGTAAATAAGTCTCAAGGATATTCAGTTGAGCTTTGTCTTCATCTGCAAGATCCATACGCCCACCTTTTGTAAACTGCTCAATTGCATCTTTTCTCTGTTTTGCCGTACGAGTTATAACATTTATCACTTGCTCATCAGGAAGCGTATCTTGGGGAGTTTTACCTGTCGCTACCAACTCATTTGTAAAAGCAGTTACTAAACCACGGTAAACATTGAGAGCAACGGTATCTTTAGCCT
Organism: Minisyncoccia bacterium; assembly: GCA_044228545.1. Classification (GTDB taxonomy): domain Bacteria; phylum Patescibacteriota; class Minisyncoccia; order Phycocordibacterales; family UBA9973; genus UBA8515. The sequence goes on from JBGAUR010000004.1 coordinate 20,535, forward strand.
TCATAGCATCCTTTATTTTATTCTTTATCTCTTCGTGTAACATGAATAGATTATATCAAAAAAAGTGCAATCAAAATAGTCCTTGAGAAATGCCTTGCACAGGCGGGTAGCAGAGCAGAGCAAATTTGAAGCTTCAAATTATGCGTGCATTTTAAAAGGAGCTATTTTGATGAAACGTTATATGATAAAATGAAAATATGAAAAAGATCATATTCCTCGACACTGAAACTACTGGTAATGAACCAGTGAAGGACTATCTATGCCAACTCGCATTTAAAACGAGCGAAGAAACTTTTTGCGAACTTTTTAAACCTCCTATCCATATACCTCCTGAAGCAAGTGCGGTAACTCACATCACTGACAAGCATGTTGCTGACAAAAAAGCATTTCAAGAAAGCTCTAATTACGGAGCAATTAAGCTTATGCTTGAAGACACTACTTATGTCATGGTCGCTCACAACGCACGTTTTGACCAAGCGATTATAGAAAAAGAAGGTATTGTTCCAGCAAATGTTATCTGTACTCTACGTGTCGCTCGTGCTCTTGATAAAAACAACACTATCCCTCAGTACAAACTTCAATACCTAAGATACTACTTAGATATAGACATAGAAGCAGATGCACATGATGCACTTGGGGATGTGCTAGTTCTAGAGCAACTATTTAAAAGATTGCTCGCAAAAATAATGAAGGAAGATAGTTTAAGTGAAGAAGAAGCGATAGAGAGCATGATTGAAATATCATCTAAGCCTTCACTAATGTATTTATTCCCTTTTGGAAAATATAATGGCAAGACTGTTGAGGAGGTAAAAAATATTGATCCAGGATATCTAGATTGGATGCTTACCCAAAAAGAACAAAACCCCGACAATGAAGAAGATTGGATTTATACGCTTAAGCACTATTTAGGGAAATTGTAAATTATGAACATACTTTTAATAATAATTATAATTCTACTTATACTGCTTTTTGTAGGGATGTTTTTCTTTTTAAGAAAAAAACCCAGTGATAATAATGATACTTCTGTACAATTATTACTTTCACAAATCAACGAACTATCTCGCACTATTGATCATAAGCTTGGGGAGTCGCAAAAAGAGATAAACCAGACTATGAGGTATCAATCAAGTGAAACTTCACGTATCGTAGCAGATATTACAGAGAAAATTACGAGATTGGATGAGACAAACAAACAAGTAGTATCTTTTGCAGATCAACTGCAAAATTTACAAGATATATTAAAGAACCCAAAACAGCGTGGAATACTTGGTGAATATTACTTAGAGACCTTACTAAAAAATGTTATGCCTCCTGGTAGCTACCAGATGCAATACCCTTTCCCTGATGGAACTATTGTTGACGCTGCAGTGTTTGTAAAAGATAAAGTAATACCTATAGATTCAAAATTCTCACTTGAAAACTATAATCGTATATCAGAGACAAATGATAAGAGTGAGAAAGAGAGATTAGAGAAAATTTTTGTAAATGACTTAAAAATTCGTATACAAGAAACATCTAAATATATCCAACCAGAAGAAGGTACTATGGACTTTGCTTTTATGTTCATTCCTCACGAGGCTATATATTACGATCTATTAGTAAATAAAATTGGTGCTGTAACAGAAGATACTGACAACCTTATCCAGCGCGCTGCAAGTAAATATAAAGTCATTATAGTTTCCCCTACCTCATTCCTTGCATACCTCCAGACAGTACTGCAAGGATTGAAAGCTCTTCAGATAGAAGAGAGCGCAAAAGATATTATAAAAAGAGTTGGTGAGCTTGGGAACCATTTGAGAACTTACGAAGATATGCATGCAAAACTCGGTAAGGCGCTAGAAACAACTGTAAACCATTTCAATAAATCAAATCATGAATTTAGAAAAATAGATAAAGATGTGATGCGTATAACTGGTGATGCGATAAGTATTGAGACAATGACTCTCGACAAACCTCAAACAGACGAATAACAAAAAATCCTCCGGTCGGAGGATTTTTTGTTTTATTTAATTAGTGAGTCCAATTCAAACTATTTTGATATGTATTACAACCATAATTGTTGTTGCATCCACCGTTGTAGTATCCATAAGTTGGAGCGATCGGAGTAGAAGACATTACAGGGCTGTAGTTACCATATGATTGGTAGCTTGGATAGTTGTAAGTCGGATAAGATTGATAAGATGGTTGGTAGTAACCGTAATTGTTATTACCATAAGAATTGTAATTATTATACCCACCACCATAGTAACCATTGGTTGGATAATAATCATATCCACCTCCGTAACCACCATAGTAGTCATCGTAACCATAATAGTCGTCGTAGCCATACCCTCCACCGTATCCATAATATGGATCGTAGCCACCATAGCTTCCATAGCTACTACCAAAACCAATTCCTATTGAGAAATTATCCCAAAAAGAAGCTTCAGCCTTAGGAGCGCTAAATACACTAAAACCAGCTATTAAAATAAAGAGTGATGTTATAAAAATTGCTTTTTTCATAATAGACGCATTATATATCTTTTAATGACTTTTGTCAATATGTACATATTTGTAGGTGGGGTACAATTATATATTATAAGTAAGTTCAATATAAAAGATATGAAAAAGAGTAATTTAATTGTTTTTCTTTCACTTATGCTCCTTGTCTTACCTATCTTAAAACTACAAGCAGAAGACAGTGGTTTAAGATCAGATTCAAGTGTAAAAGTTGAAAGTACTGATGATAAATATCCCCTTCCTCCTGTACCATTACCAAAACCTGGAACAGGGACTAGTGTTGATGTGAAGAATCACATAGAGTTGGGCGATGATAAAGGTGGACTAAGAGAACATAGTGGGCAAAGTACTGACGACAGTAAAATGTCGGAAGAGCAAAAAAATAAGATGAAGATAGAGATCGAAGCTCGCAAGAAAGATATGCTATCAAAACTAAATTCCTTGAAAGAAGAGAGGAAAATGAAGCTTGAAGCTAAGGCGCAAGAAAAAGTAAAGAAGTCATTGATGAAGATATTCAAAAACTTGAATAATCAAATCGATAGATTGAGTAAGGTTGATGTAAAAATTGGAGAAAGAATAAAAGCATTAAAAGAAAGTGGTGCTGATACAAGTGCTCAAGAAGCTCAATATGCAAAAGCACAAACAGCGCTTGCAAAAGCAAAAGTTGATGTCGAAGCAGCAAATTCTACATCAACAGATCAAGTAAATGGTACTACTTCAAAAGAGACATTAAGGAGTCTAGTAAAGACAGCTGAAGAAAGTATCAAAATCGCAGGTAAGGAATATATGAAAATAATACCAACACTACCTGAAGTAAAAGTAAAAACAGAGGTCGATGCTAAAAGTAGTACATCTACAAGTACAGTTCAATAATAATCTAACTTTTAAAATGATATGGAACCAACAATGAACGCATCTGGGGGCAAAAGTTCTAAGTTAATTATTTGGGTGATAGTCGTTATCCTAATCATAGCCGGCATTATGTTTGCTATGAAAAGTAAGACGGAAGCTCCAGTAAGTGAGAATACTTTAGGAGATAATCCTACAAATAGTCAGCTTGAAGCAAGCGTAAATGGTGCTTTGAATTTTGACAATGAAGCATCTCTAAGCGAAATCGACCAAGAATTCCAATAGAATCTAGTCGTAAAATAAAGAGCGCTATATAGCGCTCTTTATTTTTTATCCCTATAATTCTTACCTATAAAATGCCAAGAAAGCTTTATATTGAATTCGGGGAATTTATTCAAAACCCACTGTATATAAGTATTGCTATTAGGACCTAATAAAAAATATTTATTTAAATGTGGATAGTTTGTTTTTGACTCCTCAACAAGCTTCACAACTTGTTCTGCCACAGAACCGGAGTCACCTTCTATATACCCCAACATTCTACCCTTTGAAAAAATTCTATGCATAAAAGGCAAGATACTGATCCCTCTAAATGGAGGCAAGTCGTCTACATGTAGATAACCTAAACTTTTATCTTTGTTTTTTCTAAAAATTATTTCCCATCTAGATACAGTCCCTTTCTTATTTAAAACAACCCATCCGTGACAGGCAAATACAAAAGGTAAGTGCGCTTTGCTTCCATAAATAAAAACTTGGTATTTATTGTTATCTATCAATTCTTGCATGGAACTGATTATATCATAGAGACAATTAAGAACTATCCATTGTCTTTTATTAATTTTTAGTGTATTTTATAGAGGTATTTGGGGATCGTCTAACGGTAGGACAGCGGCCTTTGAAGCCGTTAATTGGGGTTCGAGTCCCTGTCCCCAAGCATTTGTGAGAAACTAGCATTTTTGGGTACTTTTGCGAGTACGTCATACGGGCTTTTAAATTGGTAACTAACAATATTTTTCTCTTTTACTGAAATGTTCCAAAGTAGTGATTCTACAACATTTCTTTTTTTCGTATCATCTCCTTCTAAAAATGCTTTTTGACTTATATAGCCTTGTAAAAACACGTTTTTAATTTGTTCCAAAGTGAAAGCGGGTTGTTTCTTTTTTGTATCTTCAATTTGTTTAGTAAGAGAAATTCTTTCATTATGAATTTCTAATATTTTTCTATCGTATAAATCTTTTGAAATCTGCTCAGCTAAGAAAGTATCTACTAACTTCTCTTCTCTTGTCTTAAGCGATTCTAGGGCTATTTGGAGGGTCTCTAAAACCTTTTGAGAGTAATCATTCTCTGAGTTCAAGCGTTCTAAAGAAGCCTTATACATTAGGTCTATTTTACGCTCACTAAAATAAAGATTCTTAAACAATTCTGAAACTTTTTCATATAGGTCTTTTTCTCTTATATAACTTTTATGTTCACTACAGATTTGTTTGCCATTAGTACAGTAGTAATAGTGATGTCCTCTTTTTAAACTAGCTGTTAACTTACAACCACAGTTATCACATTTAAGAAAACCACGAAGTGGGAAGAAGAGAGAGCTAGCTCGTGGTCTTGAACGATCTCCAACAAAGTTTTGAGCTTTTTCAAATATTTCTTTTGATACTAACGATTGATGATTACCTTTAAAGTACTTTCCATCTCGTAACATAATTCCCATGTAAAAAGGATTTGAAATAATTTTATGAATACGTCCTTTTAAAACTTTTTTTCCTGAGTTTGTTCTTAATCCTTCAGTGTATAAAATGTCAGATATCTGTTTATAACTGTGTCCACCAGTTAAGTATAAATCAAAAGCACGAATGACATATTTTGAACGAATAGGATCAATAATTATTTTCTTTTCTGCTTTGTCATTTAAATATCCGAATGGAGCATGGTTAGGCCATTCCCCACGAGAAAGTTTTTCTCTGTTACCACGCTTTACATTTGCAGATAAATCTCTGATAAATTGGTTCGCATTACCAAAGTTAACAGCGAGCATCAGAACATTATCAGTTGGAAGATGGACTGATTCAAATGTTCTGATTTCTTTTATAATTCCTTTTCCGAGTAGATCCATTACTTTTCCCCCATCAATCATATTACGAGCAAGACGATCTAGCTTCCAACAAATAATCGCATCAGCTTTTCCACTTTCAATCATCTTTAACATTTTATTAAAAATAGGCCGTCCTTCGGATTTAGCAGACATACTTTCAGTAAGGATTTCAACAACATCAAGATTATACTTTTTTGTCATATCTAAAAGCTCTCGTTCTTGAGAATCAAGAGACTGGACTTGTCTATCTTCGGTATCCGTAGATTTTCGGCAGTAGATTAGGTATTTCATATTACTTAATAACTTTAAATCTAACTTATATAATAAATAATGCAAATTGATGTTTTGACCTACAGTGACTACTGTTTCTACAAACCAAACAATTTCCACATTCAGCAAAACGTAAAAAGCTAATATATCTTTTCTTCTTACAAATAGAACAAATGCGTCTTGTTGTTAAAAGACTGCCTTTCTCATGCTTTTGTCTTGTTAAAACGACAATTTTCTCATTAATTCCCAATTTAACCATTATTTTATAATGTGTATTATATAAATTACCAATTGTGTGGATATATCAAGTCTATAGGTTCGCTTCGCTCCAACAGAGGCCCAGCCTCCGGCTTGGGAAATGCGGGATTCTCTTTAAAGGAGGATAGGGTCTTAGAAACCTCCGTGACCCTTTCAGGAGCCCCGGAGGTTTCTCTATCTCTAAATGCCAAGTACAAGCTCACGAGACCATTTAGATACTCGTTTGCTTCCACTTCGGATATAGCTAAATTACGCTCTTCTTTAAAGCACAAGATAGTTTCTCGTATTAAATTAGGAGAAAATATAAACACCTCGTAGTAATTAAACTATTAATTAAACGAGGGTTAATTCACATTGTTTAGTAAGCCCGGCGATCTTTATCATCGCCAACCCATTAGGCCTTGTATTATTTTTAATATACTCCTTCAGTAATTTTTTGCAAGTTTATAACTTTAAGGGAAAATGTTACAATAAAATTACAATTTAATAAGAGTAGCCTAACCCACACAAGTGGCATGGTGAAAAGTCGTATAAGGCATAAAGAACCCGTCACAGGGTCGCCTTATACGCCGTGTCCGGAAACAGACACGAGAAGCTTCAGCTTCTACCTGTGGTGGGCTTTTTGTATTATTTTTAACAAATATTTATGAATATATTAAAATTATTTTTACCTTTTGTGATCGTGATGATAGTCGCTTTTGTAATTACCTCCCTTTATAAGAGAAGTAAACAACCAAGGGAAAAATCTAAAGAACTAGATGACTACAAACATTTCGTAAAAAGAAAATATTTAATGTCAGAAGTAGAATATGACTTTTATAAAGTTTTAGAAGAAGCAGTAAAGAATAAATATCACATTATCCCCCAAGTTCAACTCTCTAAGATTATTGATGTAAACAAATATGAGAAAAACAAAAGAAAGTATTTTAATATGATTGATCGTAAGTCAGTAGATTTTGTACTTTTTGATAAACAATACTTCACTCCCCAAATTGTGATTGAGTTAGATGATAGTTCTCATATGTTACCAGTAAGAGAAGATAGAGATAGCTTCGTGAATGCTATTTTAGACAGAGTAGGTATTAAAGCAATACATATACCAGTGGCGAATACTTATAACCTAGAAAATTACTTTAAATAAATATATTTAACCAAAAACTGGAAATGGATAAGATAACACGGTTTTCTCATTTAAATCAATCTTAACCCAATAAACTCCAGATTTATTAAAATTAAGATTAACAAAAGCACTTGCAAGGTCGGCCGAATCAACCCTAGACTTTAAAGAAAATTTCTGTTCAGGAAGTTTAGAAAATTCTTTCAATTCAGGATCAAGAATCGTAATAGTTTGTGAGTATTCTCCTTCTCCATTTATCCATCTATTAAAAATGAAGAACTGTGGTAAAGTTGTCGGTTTTAAAAGACGACTAAAAACACCAATTAATACAGGTTTTCCACCTAACTCCTTAGGTACTCCGATACCATCGCAAGGTATAGAACATTGTAATATTGGGGTGGTTTTTTTAATTTTTTCTTTTTCACTCATAAATCTTTCAATTGTTTTATAATTGGTAACATAAACTCTTCTGCCTCAAAGATTGTAGTAACCATTGAAGTTTGATTGCGTGATTCTTTTATCATTGCATCGTACAATTTATGAAGTTGCCACATAGCTTGCCATAACTTTTTATCTTGATTAGCATCAATTACTTTAAAACCTAAGTCGGTTCCTGCAGTATCTAATTTTATTGGATATGCATGTGAGTAATAGTGTTTTGCTAATTTTTTTGCAACACTTTTAATATTATTTTTAGTTTTCTTTTTTAATAAACCACCTACACTCAATAAGTCTTCAGCATATTGCTTTGAACTGTCCAATGCTCTACGATACTGACCGAGAGTATTTAAGTTTATTTTCTCTAATAGAGGTATATATTTAATTGATTTATTTGGATCTCCTTTTGAATGTTCTTCAATTATTTCAAGAGCATCTTCAACAGAATTTGCAGATACATTAAATCTTCTTCCATATTCATCCATAATTTCTATTTGGGGATCGATTGGGCCAATTTCTGAAGCATCTCCCATAACTAATTCGTCACTACCTAAACACAAAAGAGTAGCCGCACTTTTTGCGTAATGAGGAATTATTATTCCAAAATTCTTTTTTGAAAAATCCCTGCACATTTTTGCCATTTTAAAAGCTGGGTCTACATATCCACCTGGGCTCAATAAAAATAAATCAAGTCTGTCATGCTTACCAACGCTTTGCAATAAGTCAAAAAGAACTTCAGCATCATTAGGAGTGAGAGTGTCTATTGAATAATAAACAACTACTTTAGATTTTCTTATGTCTTGAATTGCTTTTATCCTTTCTGTCCTAGCTCTTCTTCTACTAGACTCAAAAGCATCTTTATTTTGTTTTCTTTCTCGCTCAATTATACTGAAATAAGGTTCTTCAAACAAAGCTGTGGGTGCTTGAACAGGCTCTGTTGTTGGAAGAGGGATAATTTCAGGTTGTTTAATGCTTTCTTCTTCATTAGCCATATTTTACAGTATTACACCTAATATAATAAGGATTGATATTTTCAATTTTTTGATCGAGGGTAAATGATGGCGGTACTTGTGAATCATTTGGAGTTACGTATTTTCTATTTTTTAGATACTCTTTATATACCTTTAAAACATCGTCCTTTTTGTGTGTTTTAGTAGTTTTCATAACCTCATTATACCTAACTTTCGATTAAAGTAAATAAAGGTTTCAAAAGAATGATCTTAAGCCTTATTTAACAACAAAACCATTCCAACTTCGTCCCAGACGGAAAGTAAATAATTAAAGGTCTAATATAGTCATGAGAAAAAGTGATAAGTCTTTTTGATATAAAATAGTAAAAAATTATATGTAATTGTTAGAAAAATTGTTATAAAT
>JBGAUR010000050.1:0-4539 GCA_044228545.1 Minisyncoccia bacterium
TTTAGAAGATACTGAGTTGTATACTATTACTGATGATGAAGATGAGATTCTAAAAATAATCTCTCAAAGTAGAATGCGTGACGGACAAGATGCATTGAAATAAATAAACTAAAAATAAAACTCTGGTAGCTACCAGAGTTTTATTTTTTCTTCTTTTTAGTACAAGCTTTTATAAAACTTGAAAATAGTGGGTGGGGTGAAAGTGGACGCGCTTTGAATTCTGGGTGAAATTGCGTTCCTAAAAAGAACGGGTGTTTTCCTTTTGGAAGTTCAGCTATCTCGCATAGGAGCCCATCAGGAGAAATACCAGAGAATACCATACCAGCCTTCTCGAGCTTCTCTATATAGGCGTTATTGACCTCATAACGATGACGATGACGCTCAGATACTAAATTACTATTATAAGATTCCTGTGCAATACTTCCCTTCTTTAACTTTGCAATATAAGCCCCTAGACGCATACTACCGCCCAACTTTTTCTTTGCAATTTTTTCTTTTTGGTCTTCCATCACATCAATAACAATATCACGAGCACTAGGATTTACTTCTCTGGTATTTGCATCTTTGAGACCCAACACATTGCGGGCGTATTCAAGAACCATGAGTTGCATTCCGTAACATAGTCCAAAATATGGGATCTTGTTTTTACGAGCATAATTTATAGCCATGATAAGACCTTCAACTCCTCGAGAACCAAAACCACCTGGTACTAAAACTCCATCATATTTTGAAAGTTCTTTTAATTTCTTAGGGTTTTTTTCATAATCTACTGCGGAAATCCAAGTAAGCACCGGCTTCTTGCCATTTGCATAAGCAGAGTACTTGATAGCTTCAATAACGGATAGATAGGAATCGGATAAAGTAAAATCCCCAGTAGCAAAATACTTTCCAATCACTGCGATTTTTACTTCACCCCTAAAGTTGTGAGTAGACTTAGCAAAAGCTTTCCATTTGCGAGAACCTGCATTATCAGAAGGAGTACAAGACATATTTACCACGTCGCAAATCATATCTCCCAATCCTTCTTTCTCAAAGTTTATAGGAATATCATAAATACTTTCCACATCCGGCGCAGATATCACCCTCTCAGGAGTTATATTACAAAACATAGATAGTTTCTCTTTTCTCTTGTCGTCGAGTGGCAACTGACTACGAGCGATAATTACATCTGGTTGTATACCCGATGCATTTAAAGTCCTGACAGCGTATTGAGTTGGCTTTGTCTTCATCTCACCTATCTTAGAAGGTACCGGTAAATAGGAAACCATTACAAAGAAAACATCGTGAGGATTCTTGATCTTCATCATACGCGCAGCCTCAAGGAAAAGCATATTTTGATATTCTCCTACAGTTCCTCCAATCTCAATTACAACTACATTGGCTTTAGCATTGTCACGAGCAACTTCAATACGCCTTATCACTTCAAGAGGTATATGTGGTACCACTTCTACGCATTTACCGCCGTATTCTAGGTTTCTCTCTTTCTCAATTACCGTCTGATAAACTCTACCAGTGGTCATATAATTTATTCGAGTTAGATCAATATCCAAGAATCTCTCATAGTTACCCATATCTTGATCACATTCATCACCATCATCAAGAACAAAAACCTCTCCGTGCTCTGTCGGATTCATAGTACCAGCGTCAATATTTATATATGGATCTATTTTTATAGCCGTGACAGTCTGACCTCGGTCTTTTAATATACGAGCTATCGATGAAGCGGCGACTCCCTTACCCACGCCAGATATTACCCCACCGATGACGAAAATATACTTACATGATTCAATTTTTTTATATGCTTTTTCTTTTTGGTCCTTTTCCGTCTTCATAGGATTACTTCTTGAGATATCTTGCAATAGCAAAGAAGCTAGAAATACTACCGAGAATTATTCCAGCACCTAGCATTATGACAAATAGTTGGAAAAAGTTTGATTTGAAGTAAGTAAACATATTTATACCTATAAAGTCAGTGACTTGGTTACCAAGCCAGATAGAAATAGGAATAAATAAAACTATGGTAATAAGGCTTGCAGTTATCCCAACAAGCATTCCAGAAACCATAAACGGTCCTCTGATATATTTTGAACCAGCGCCTACAAGCTTCATAACTCCTATTTCTTCGCGAGACATGTAGATGATGAGCCGGATTGTACTGAAAGTTATGATTATTGAAATGATGACTAAAATCAATGACACTGCAAACCCAAGTCTACCTGCACCAGAAATGATTGAATTTAGTCGATCTATTATTATTTTATTTTGATGATAATCAACTTTATCTATTATATTTAATGCACCTTTTGAAATAGCATTGTCGCTTTCAAAATATTTAGAGATACTTTCGTATTGTGAAGGATCTTTTGCTTTTATATTTAAAGTCGCTCCGAGTGGATTAGAATTTAATTCATCGAGAGCTTGGAGCGTTAGATAATCGTTTGCATGTTTATCTTTAAATTGTGTTAGAGCTTCTTCTTGAGAGATATAAGAGACCTCTCGGACTTCTGGTAATTTAGAGACAGAGGATTTTACTGTCATTATTGTATCTTCATCTGCTCCAGGTACGAAATACACTGTTACATCAACTTTTTCTTTTATATCATTTAATGAAGATTGAAGTGCTGTTTGAATAAATATAAGACTAGTTATCACAAAGAGTGTTATCACCATCATCAAAATAGACGCGAGTGAAGTAAAACCACTACGAACAAAGTTACGATAACCAGAACGTATTATCCTTTTAGTGTGAGTTACAAACATAGAGGCATTATATCATATACTTACCGTCTTTATCATCTCGAACAACTTTACCATTTTCAAGGGTAATAACTCTTTTCTTTATTTGATCTATAACACTCCTATTGTGGGTAGTGAGGATAACAGTAGTCCCTAAATCATTGATCTTTTTAAGGATATTTATAACTTCATTGGTATTAACTGGGTCTAGATTGCCAGTTGGCTCGTCGGCAAGAATAAGCTCGGGTTGGGTAATAATAGCGCGAGCAATGGCTAGGCGCTGTTTCTCCCCTCCTGATAGCTGGTGTGGAAAATGTAATGTTCTGTGAGATAGATCTACTAATTCAAGGACATGAGGGACGTCTTGGGCTATTTCCTTATCATTTTTACCTGTTGCTTCCATAGCAAATGCTATATTTTCGTAAGCTGTTTTGTTTGAAAGCAGTCTGAAATCTTGGAAAACAACCCCAACTTTTCTTCTGAAGTTGGTTAATTCTTTATTAGAGAGCTTGTGTATATCGGTAGATTCAAAAAATATCGTACCGCCTGTTGGTGTCTCTTCAGCAAGGATCAATTTGGTTAGGGTTGTCTTGCCTGCTCCAGAATGTCCTACAACGGATACAAATTCTCCTGGTCCAATCGAGATAGTCACATCCTCGAGTGATACGTTGTCAGAATATTTCTTTGTGACATTATTAAAGTAAATCATTATACTACTAAGGATATCATAAATGTGCTTCGGCTTCAATAAATAGCTCAAGCTCGCCTCCTTCAAGCACAGCATCTACGTTTGAAGTTTCAACTCCAGTCCGTAAATCTTTAATTAATTTGTAAGGATGTACTACATAATTACGAATTTGATTTCCCCATTCTATTTCTGTTGTTTTTGTTGCTGATAATCCAGCTTTTAGGCGAGCTTCATCCTCTTGTCTCATTTTAAAGAGCTTGCCTTTCAACATTTCTAATGCTCTTTCTCTATTTTGCTCTTGTGAACGCTCTGTCGCAACATGAACAGAAAGATTTGTAGGTGTATGTACGATTCGAACTGCAGTCTCTCTCTTATTTACATTCTGCCCTCCAGGACCTCCAGATTTAGAAAACTCAATTTTTAGATCTTCTGGCGGTATAGTAATTGCGTTGTCATTTGCTTTCAAACTTGGAATTACTTCCACAAGTGAAAAAGAAGTGTGGCGCAAAGATTTTGCATTAAACGGTGATATTCGTACCAATCTATGCACTCCTGATTCATTTTTTAAAGTTCCATAAGAATTTTTACCAATAACTTCAATCGAAACATTGCGATATCCTCCAACATCATTTTTATTTTCATGTATAAGTGAAACCTGCCAGCCACGACTTTCTATATATTTCATATACATACGAAGTAGCATCGCAGAAAAGTCTTCGGCATCATCGCCACCTGCTCCTGATAAGATAGATAAAATAGCATTACCTTTATCGTATTTCTCACTACCTAAAAGTTCCTCTTTCAGTTCATTTAGGCGCTTTATAGAAGCTTGGGCTTTATTTTTATCATTCCAAAAATCGATACCTCCCATATCTAGCTCTAGGGCTTCTATTTCTTTTTTTATAGATTCAGTATCAGTGGACATTGGATCATTATAACAAACATTGAGCCACCCCGCAGGATCGGCCACTACATAGCCAGGTGCTTTTGGGTGTATGACACATCAAAAAGCCTTTCGACCTGCATCGTATACAAAGCAGTTTGTATACTGAGTGACTCGTATGAGCCACCCCGCAGGATCGAACTGCGGACCCCGTCTTTACGAAAGACGTGCT
>JBGAUR010000051.1:0-4502 GCA_044228545.1 Minisyncoccia bacterium
TGTATAACTTAAAAAATAACCCTTTGTTTGTAGTGAAATTTGACAAAAACTAAATATTGTTATAATGTAATTTTAATCATGGTTATTTGATATGGTTTAATTTGAAAAAATAAGATTTTCTATGTTTCTCTTTTATGGGAATTTTAGAAAATCTTATTTTCTAATCAAACTTAAACCGATGAATATTATTAAAAATGCATTTGTTGATAAAACAACTCCTGTAATGGTAATAGAATGCTTCACAAGGATTGAAAACCAGAGGCCGAAAAGAAACTTTTCTGGAATGGGATTTTTGTACAAGAAAAATGATGATGGTTCATATCTTTTCGTAACCTGTGGTCATTTTTTTTGGCCTGAACTCTTTCATGTACCACCAGGTTCCGATCTCTTTATAACAAAGGATTTTGGAACAAATAATAATCCGCCCGAAGGCAACTTCTTGCCATTTCAAATTGTAAAAGGTCCGATTTTTTCAAAAAACAAAAGGGGAGATATCACTATGTTTAAGGTACGTCCTGTTATACAACCACCAGAAGAATTCAAGCTTTTTGAAGCTTCGGAAAATCTGGAAGATTTGTCAGACGCAGGAGCAGTATCTTTAACAATGGTAAACGAGCAGTCCATTATTGATTTAATTTGTAATGAAAGTAGCAAAAAACTCCCTTACGACAAATACAACTTTGGGCCAATACAGGCAGGGTTGATGCAGAGAGGTACTATTTTAAAAACTGAACTATACGAGCATGAAGTACCAGCATACCCTTGTTATCAAATTTTTTCTGACTTCGGCGCAAGTGGCAGTCCAATCTGGACAAAAGATGGAAAACTTTTGGGAATGAACCTCGGTGGTGAACCTGGTGTTTGGACTGCGGTGGTAACTACAAGGCAAATCAACAATGTAATCAAAGAGCTTGGGCTTTAAAATATATAACATAAGCCTAAAATAATTTCTCCCTTAAGCAAGGAGATTTTTTATTGTTGAATTTACTTAAGACTAAGCATATGATTTTTGCCTAATCTAGTGTCGCAAAAGATATATTGTGCGACATTGGTATTCTTTCTGTATAAGGCTATAAAGGGATAGTTCTAATCCTCCCCTCTAGTGACTTGTAGCTTCAGTTGAGAGATAACTTGAGAGACATGAGTTAAATGCTTTTACGCTCGCATTATACGAATCAATTTTTCCTTTCAATTGTTTTATAGAGTCATTATATATGGCTACTAAGTTGTTGTATTCAGATATTTGCTCATTTGGGGTCTTTCCTTCATACACTACCCCACTGTCTATCCTCTGCTTTCTGCCAGCCAAATCTCCATCCATACTTTTTATATTATTTTCTAAAATTTTTATTGATCCACGAATAACTTCATCTATAGTAGGACATGAGCTGCGTGGAGTACCAAAATGCTGTACTGCGAGCCAAGTATCGCGCCCTTGATACATACCATGGCCAACAGCTACACCTATTTCAGTATATTTATTGCTCAAAATATTTGCTCGATGTCCTGGACTTGCCATCCATGCATCGACAAGAGCTTTATTGTCTTTGAAGTTGCCAAGAGCTAGGTTCTCACCAATTATAATGTACTCATATGAAGATCCTTTGGCCAAATCTGAAACACTTACTCCACTTGGTGAGACGTGTTCAAAATACTGCAAGTTTAGCATGTCATCTAATTTCTTTTGTGCTGATGAATTAAGTTTTGAATTTTCTTTTAAAGGAGGTAGTTTGCCATTTAGAGATCTACTTTGATTTGTTACTTCAATTACCTCTTTGACAGACATTTTTACTGAACTAGCACTGTAAACTAAACTATTTTCAGATTTTAAAGCACCTGGAGTGTTGATAGAGGTATCTGTGTTTAAAATCTTCTCTTTAGTTAAAACAATACCATCCTTTATCTTGGATGTATCGATATTTTTTACATTTGTAGATACATAAGAAAGAACTTTACTATATATAGATTTTACGTCTTCGCGAGCTAAAAAAAGTAAACCTCCTATTACTATTATTACTAAGATTAAATGATTGAATATCTTCATATTATTTACATGATGTTGAGAAAGTTAAGCCCAATTTTTCTGCTTCTGCTTTACTTTCAAACCAAATTTTATTCTCTTCTTTTATTCGTTTGGCACCAGAACAATTTACTGTGTAATATAGTTTACCATTTTTTGAAGCAACATACTCACCTTTACTGTATGTATCTGTATTATTTTTATAAATCTGAGTTCCCAAAACACTTGCACTCATGGATTTAGTATTACCAACTGAAGAATCTGTGATAGTGATCTGATCGTCAAATTTTGGGTTTTGGGTGGATAATCTACCTAGTCCAAATGCGCAAATACCCACTAGGATAATAACTATGATATTTATGGAGGTTATATGGTCAAATTCCCCTGTCCCCTTGATTTTACGCACTATATCATGTATACTCATATGACGTATTATAAATAATATAAAAGCTTTAGGCGAGCATTTAAAGACATTATATGGCACATAGGAAAGCCGGCGGTAGCGCCAAAAACTTAACAGATTCAAAACCAAAGTATTTAGGTACTAAGCTTTACGCTGGACAAATAGCAAAGGCTGGTTCTGTAATCATCCGTCAACGTGGAACTAAAATCCTTCCAGGAACAAACGTAGGCATGGGTAAGGATCACACACTCTTTGCACTCAAAGCTGGTACTATAAAATTTGGATCAAAAAGAAAAACAAATTTCAATCGAACATCTTCAGTCAAAAAAGTAGTTCATGTAATCTAATTAAAAACTCCTCGATTGAGGAGTTTTTAATTTTCAGATTTTACTATTATCTCACACTTGCCTTCCCTATCGCCTCTTTTTATTTTTACTTTATGAGAACCTACTTCTTTTATATGACCGGTAATTATTATTGAGTGTTCGGAGACTTCAACTCCAGATGAATCTTTGATAGCTTTCGCCACATCACTAGTACTTACACTCTTAAACAAGTGCCCTTTGTCATTGGCTTTTGCCAAGATTGTGACTGTTGTATTATCAATAGTTGATATTAGTGATTCAAAAGCTTTTTCTTCTTCTTTTCTTTTATTGTCCATCTCAGCTTTTTTACTTGCAAGCTTACCAAGGGCTTGTGGGGTAGCCATCTCAGCCAAGCCTTTTGATATGAGAACATTGATAGCATAGCCATCTTTGAATTCTTTTACATCATAACGGTTACCAACCTTGGGAACATCTGTAAGTAAAATAACTTTCATAATTTCTAAGGTTTAGCTGTTAAAATTTCTATAGCTTTATTTAGTTGAGGATCACGCTTTGCTTCAATATCTTTTGCTGTTATAGGCACAACTACATCTGGCTCAAGTCCATGTTCAGAAATAGAAAGACCATTTGGAGTCAGCCACCTTGCTACAGTTACTTTTAGAGATGTATCTTCTGTGACTTGTAGAAGTTCTTGAACAGAACCTTTACCAAAAGTTTTCTGTCCTACAATTGTTGCTATTTTGTATTCTTTTAATGCACCAGCAAGTATTTCAGCAGCTGAGGCAGAACCACTATCTACTAATACAACAAATGGGAAATCTTCACTAAATAATCTTGGTCCACGGCTACGATAGACAATAGGCTTTCTATTACTTCCAAAATCTTCACTAACTATTGTCTTACCTTCGTCTATAAACCAACTACCGATATTTACAGCTGCGTCCAGATACCCTCCTGGATTGCCACGCATATCAAGTACAAGCTTGTGTGAGCCGGATTTAATAAACTTACTCAACGCATCGCTAAAGAGAATTGAAGAATTCTCAGAAAAACTATAGAACTTTATCACAAATATATTGTCAGGTCTTAATTCAGAATCAATCGTGGGAAGACTTATATCATCTCTGATAATTTTTATCTCTCTTGTAGCTTTTTCTCCAGATCTAAATATTGTAAGTACAACTTCTGTTCCCTTTGGTCCACGGATCAAACTGATAGCTTTATCGACAGTCATGTTATTTGTCTCAAACTTATCTATCTTTAATATTTTATCGCCAGACTTTATCCCAGCTAAAGCTGCTGGAGAATTCTTAATTGGAGCTACAACTGTTAGAATTTTTTCTTTCATACCAATCTCTGCTCCGATTCCACTAAAAGATCCCCGGATTTCTTCGTTGAATAGTTTATTTTCTTCTGGCGGGAAAAATACAGTATACGGATCACCTAGTGAAGATGCCATGCCCTTGATCGCCCCCCAAACCCTTTCTTGGTCAGATGCTTTTTTAGCATATATCGATTTCTCATTTAGCATGTTCCAAACTTTCCAGAAGGAATCAAAATCTGCATTATTTGGACTTGCTGGCTCTTTGTTGGTAACAGATGCTACTTTTTCGGAAGCAGGTCTATATGAATAACCAAAATAGATACCCATTCCAAAAACTCCCGCAAGTAAAATAAGGGATAAAAAAGAATATAAAATAGTTCTACGGTTTTGTTTGATCGATAAGTAATTCATCAGAACTCATTATTACAG
>JBGAUR010000052.1:0-4435 GCA_044228545.1 Minisyncoccia bacterium
GAATCTCTCTATTATCTTCTGGACTCCAACCAATATAAGCTAGGAAGTTAAACATAGCCTCTGGTAAATACCCTTCAGCTCTATAATCTAGGATATCTTTAGCACCATCACGCTTACCAAGCTTTTTCTTACCATCTGGACTCATGATTGGTGGTAGAGTTGCGAAGTGAGGTCTCTCAATTCCAAGTGCATCATATAAGGCTAAAAATTTTGGTGTTGAAGATATAAATTCATCTGCTCGCATGATATGAGTCACCCCCATCTCCAAATCATCAATAATATGAGCAAAATTGTAAGTTGGATAACCATCACTCTTTATCAGTATAAAATCATCAAGAGCTTCTTCTCCTGCTGTGAGTTTTCCACGAACTTCATCGAACCATTCAGTTTGTTTTACGTCTACTATCTTCAGGCGAAGTGGCATAGTTCCATCCCATTTTGGAGGATTCTCTGGTCTGTAATTTCTATATAAGAATGGTTTTTTTTCTTCTTCAGCTTTTTTCCTAAATTCTTCAAGATCTTCCTGAGTATATGGATCAGCATACGCTAGACCTTTATCCATAAGGATCTGTGCGTATTTTTTGTATGAGGCAAGTCTTTCTGATTGTTTGTATGGAGCATGTGATCCACCAATGTCTGGGCCTTCATCCCAAGAAATACCGAGCCACTTCAATGATTCTATTATATGATCTATAGAACCTTCTACTTCTCGTTCTCTGTCTGTATCTTCTATTCTTAGAATAAAAGTTCCATTGTGCTTTCGTGCATATGCCCATGCATACAGAGCAGTACGAACTCCACCTATATGTAGATATCCAGTAGGTGAAGGCGCAAAACGTGTGACAATTTTTTTACTTTGCTTATCCATAATTATGATTCGTGAGTTAGGGCAATATCAATCGCTTCTTGAGCAATTTTTTCTGCTGCCTTTGGGTTTGCAAAAGCTAAAGCATTTTTCTTCATTTCACTTAATTTATTTTGGTCTGAAATCAAGCGATCTATCTCAGACATTAAAACATGAGGAGAAAGATTACCCTCTTCGACAACCTCACACGCACCACTTCTAGCATATGAATAAGCATTCTTTCTTTGGTGATCGCCGTTTGAGTTCGTTATAGGTATTATTATTGATGGCACTCCCCATGATGCAATTTCAAAAATAGTTGAACCAGCTCTTCCGATTATCAAGTTGGCTGCACCAGATGCCATCCTAATAGTAAGATTGTTTAGATAACCGATTGGTCTATATCTACTAACATTTGGGTTGTTTTCTAAAACTATTTTTGATCTTGCAACAACTTCATCATACAATTTAGGACCTGTTTGATGGATAACCTGGTACTTTGAAAGTAATTCTGGGAGTATTTGCAAAAGAGTATTGTTTATCATATCAGCACCTTGAGAGCCACAATAAATAAACACAATTGGTAAATCAGATGCTAGCTTGAAAAAATCACGAGCGCCTTCTGGGTTTGCTTGCAATATTGCTTTTCTTATTGGTTGACCAGTTAATGCAACTTTTTCTTTTGGGAATTTTTCACCAGCCTCTCCCCAAGATACTGCAATCCTCCTGGCAAATTTAGCAGTCCAAAGATTTAATCTACCCGGACTCGAATCTGATTCATGGATAATAACTGGTATCCTGAGTAATTTTGCAGCAAAAACTGCAGGGAATGCTGCATATCCTCCCTTTGAAATAACAACATCAGGGTAAATAAAGAACATAGTTATAAGTCCGAAAAATGCTCCAGCCGCTGTTGAAAAAACATCAAAAAAATTCTTGATTGAAAAATATGTTCTCATTTTACCTGCCGGAACTTGAACGTAGGTAATTCTATTCTCAAAAAGCATGTGTTTGTCGTACGGATCATCTGACATATAATACAACTTCAAATCTATGATTTTTTCCTTTTCAGCAAGATTATTTAGTTCTTCGGCGATGGCAATTAAGGGGTAGAAGTGCCCTCCTGTTCCACCACCTGCAAGTAATATCTTCATATGTATGCTATTCTAACGCATTTTTTATATATATTCTAGTGTTGTTTTTTAGAGTGCTTGGAGATATTAAGTATTATACCCATCATGGCAATTGAAAGAAGTAAGGCTGTACCACCATGACTAATAAAAACCAGCGGTACTCCAGTGAGAGGAAAAACTCCAATTATAGATGCAATATTCATGAACGATTGGGCTGTAATGATAGTTATGATACCTATAACCAGTAATTTACTAAAAGAATCTGGAGATTGATAAGCAATGCGATAACCACGCAAGGCAAAAGCAACATAAAGTAATATCAATAACGTACTACCAATAAAACCGAGTTCTTCGCCGACCACAGCAAAAATAGAATCTCCTTGTGGTTCCGGTAAATAATTAAACTTTTGAATACTCTGTCCAAGGCCTCTACCAAAAGTACCACCAGAACCAACCGCGATTAACGATTGTTGTAATTGGTATGATGAACTACTGCCATTTTGACTTGGATTAATAAAGGTTTCTATTCTCTCTTTTAAGTAAGGTTTAAAAGAAACTAAAATTACAAAGCCAATAATACTAATGCCTAGCAATCCTAAAATATATTTCCAAGATACACCTGAGACGAATAGCATAGCTATACCTGTAACTGTTATTAAAATAATACTCTTGGTATCTGGTTGTTTTAGTAAGATAACTGCAATTACTCCGAGCATCACTATGAGTGGCAATAAGCTAAACCGGAGATCGTTTATTTTATTTTTTGCCCAAGATAACCACGCTGCAAAGTATAGAATAAAACCAATTTTTAGAAACTCAACTGGTTGGAAAGAAAAGCCTAAAATATCTACCCACCTACGAGCTCCACCATGATATGTTCCAAGCTTCGGGATAAATACAAGTAGAGTCAATCCTATTGATATTATAAATAGGGGTAATGAATAGTTTCTCCAGAATTTATACGGTATTTTAAAACAAATATACATAGCAACAAATCCACCAACTAATCCAAAAACGAATTGAGCAAATATAACACTGTAAAATTTTGTTTCATTACGAGCAAGTATACCAAGAGAAGCAGATGTAAACATAACCACGCCTATTATAATAAGCGCAATAACTATGCCTAAAAAAATTCTATCAATATTTGTTTTTTTCATTTTAATCTACTAATGAAACTATAACACCAACTATAGATGTGATAACACCAACAATCCAATACCTCATCGTAACTTTGTACTTAGGCCAACCTAGAGCTTCAAAATGGTGGTGTAGCGGAGCAAACAAGAAAACTTTTTTGCCGTTTCTAAATCTTCTAGATAACATTTGAATTATACTAGAAAGAGATGTTATGAACAGAGGAAAAGCAATGATTGGTAATAAGAGCACAGTATTGGTTAGGAAAGCGATTACAGAAAGTGTAACCGTGAGTCCAATCATTCCTGTCTCTCCCATATAAAAACGAGCTGGAGGTATGTTGAACCATAAAAAAGCAAGTATTCCACCAGAGATCACAGCACAGAAAGCTGCCAAATCTAACTGATTGTTGAAGAAAGCAATCAAAGTATAACTTGCAAAAATAGAAGATAAGACTCCACCAGATAGTCCATCTATGCCATCTATAACACTAGTAGACCAAACTCCAAGCATTATTAAAATAAAGAATGGAATAAAAATATATCCAAGATCAACAAATCCAAACCACGGTATATATAAACTAGATATGCCTAATTTAAAGAAGAACCACCAGCCAATAATAATTCCCAAGGCTACTATGATAGATATTTTAATATAACGTAGTTTTATTGGGTCGGTAGTCCATTTACCGTGTCCAAAGATTTGTATAAAATCATCTCCTAGACCAATTAAGGACGCAACTATGAGAGTAAATAATGGCAATATGGTTTGTCCTCTACTAATAAAATACATCTTCTGACTAAATTCACTATTAAGAAAAATATTTAACAGCCAAAATATAAAAATTGTAATTATTACAGATATCCAAACTATCATACCCCCAGTCCTTGGGGTTGAAGTTTCACTGATTCCGTCATTTATTTTTGCAAACTCCCCTTGCGGTACGTTTTCTAAACGAGAAACTTTACGCCAAAATCTATACTTATAGAAATAGTGTGTAGCAATAGGAGTAAGCATAATACCCACTAGAAAACTTATTGTTGCTGGAAGCAATATTTTTAATTCACTAGTCATTTTTATCTTGTTGATTTATAACGTTATCTAAATCATTTCTTATATTTTCATAATTAGGCAAGTTCTCGACTGATGTTACTCCCATATAAGAAAGTGTGTCAAAGGAAGGTCTGTAGATGTTTCTCCTACTATCTTTTTCATCAATAACTTTTTCTATTAAACCACGAACCAATAGATTTCTAATTATAAAACTAGAATTAACTCCCCTTATATAGTCGATTTCACTTCTAGAAACTCCGTTTTTATA
>JBGAUR010000053.1:0-4428 GCA_044228545.1 Minisyncoccia bacterium
CGTCCCCTTATACTCATGTATTTATTATCAAATTCATAATAGTCATCTTTCAAGTCCCTCATACGTACCATACCTTCACATTTAGTTTTTTGTTCTTCAATATACAAACCCCACTCAGTAACACCAGTTATAATACCTAGAAATGTTTCACCAATACGAGTGGACATATATTCAACCTGCTTATATTTGATAGATGCACGTTCTGCTTCAGCAGCTTCCTTTTCTCTATGGGATGCTTCTGTGCTCATCTCTTCGTATTCAAACCAACGCTCCTTAGGTATGAGTTCATCTTTTAAGAATGAATTTAAAAGACGGTGAACTATTATATCTGGGTAGCGACGAATAGGGGAAGTAAAGTGAGTATAGAACTTAAATCCAAGACCCCAGTGACCAATATTTTTTGTAGAGTATATAGCTTTTGCCATTGTCCTTATAATAATACTGTGAACTGTATCGCGAAGGGGATTGTGTTCTAGTTTACCAATAAGCGCATTTATTTCTTCAGACGGGATGATGCCGTCTTTTAGTTTTACATGATACCCAAGTCTTTTTAGAAAAGTAACTAAGTCCTGCATTTTTTCCTTATTTGGTTTGTCATGGATACGATATAGAAAAACTCCACCCTTACCTTTATTTTTTAAGGACATGTATTCAGCCACACGCCTGTTTGCTAGTAGCATGAATTCCTCAATCATTTTATGAGTGTCACCACGTACTTTTGTATAAACAGATAGCGGAATACCATTTTTGTCTAATTTAAATTTAACCTCTTCTTGTTCAAGTGAGATTGCTCCTTCTAGAAAACGCTTTTTTAATAGTTTTTTACCTATATTATTTAGTATTGATAATTCATTAAAGAATTGTCCATGACCATCATCTAATATTTTCTGAGCATTTTCGTAGGTAAAACGTTTATCAGAATGGATTACTGTTCTACCGAACCATTCGTTGTGAATCTTGCCGTGCGTATCTAACTCAAATACTACTGAGAATGTAAGTCGGTCAACGTTAGGATTTAAACTACAAAGACCATTTGATAATTCTTCTGGAAGCATTGGAATCGTACGGTCGACTAGGTACACAGAAGTACCACGTCTACGGGCTTCTTTGTCTAAAGCAGTATTATTCCTTACATAATAAGATACGTCAGCAATGTGTATCCCAACTTCTATATGGCCGTTTTGCAACTTCTTAAAAGACAGTGCATCGTCAAAATCTTTTGCATCTTCAGGATCAATAGTAAAAGTTGTAGTTGTCCTCATATCTTTCCGTCCTTTTAAGTCACGCTCGGTTATGCCGTCGTTTGCAATTTTTTTCGCTTCCATATCAACGCTTGGAGGGAACAAGGCATCAAATCCTTTTTCAAGAGCAATAGCTTCCATCTCAGCATTGTGTTCCATCGGTTCACCCAAGACTTTATTGACCTCTCCAATAGGTGCTTTCTTAGGGTCTTTCCAATCTGTTATTACAACGAAAACTTTTTGACCAACTTTTGCTCCGTTTAGCTTGTCTTCTGGAACTACAATATCTGCATACATTTTTAGATCACTAGGTATTAGGAAATATGTTTCGTGTTCACGTTCAAGTACCCCAGAAAATCCTATTTTTGATCTCCTTATAACTTCTATTACTTCACCAGTCTGATCCAAATCTCTTTTTTTAGGGTGGAGTATCACTTTTACTGTGTCTCCTTGGCAGGCTGTTCTTAAAAAATTATGATCGACTTCTATTGTTTCATTGGTATGAGGAATACGAACAGTGCCTATGCCTTTATGGGATATATGCATAATCCCTTCAATAGTTCGACTCGAATTGTCTGTCTTGCTAGGTTTGCTTTTATTGGATTTTGGAAGATTCTTTCTTTTTCTAGCTTTTTTCATATAAACAGTATAACACAGAGATTTGGGCTTGATTCATGTAATAAAAAATTCAGCTAAAAGTGGAAAATTCAAGGAAATTCTTGGTTCATATAATCTAAAAACAGGCGAAGTCTTATTTAAGTCTGAACGCATATCTCACTGGATGAAAAATGGCGCTCAGACTTCAGCAACAGTCCATAATTTCTTAGTTCACCAGAAGATTGTTGATGGAAAGAAGAAAAATGTACTGTCTAAAAAAAGTCCAACACAAGCTCGAAAAGAACTCAAAAAAGCTTAGTAAAATCACCCGAAAAACGGGTGATTTTATATTGCCATTAAAAACCGGCCTATGATATAATAGACTGTACGCAGGTTGTAGTCGATACACTGCAAGATTTTAAGAATAATACGATAAGACTATTATATGGCAGATGATAAAGCGTTTCTTGAATATATAGTAAAAGCATTGGTTGATCATCCAGAAGACGTTGTGATTGACCGAACAGTTGATGAAATGGGTGTGCTCATCACAATGACAGTAAACAGTGCAGATATGGGTAAAATTATAGGTCGCCAGGGTAATACTGCAAAAGCTATCCGTACATTACTACGAGTTATAGGTATGAAGAATAATGCTCGTGTAAACCTAAAAATTAACGAACCAGAAGGTAGTACTCATCAAGCACCTGTCCAACAATCAGCAAGTGAAGCTTCAAAGTCAGTTGATTCAGCATTAGAAGATTTGAAGGGAATTTAATTTAGTTAAAATAAAAAGGCCCGCCGGTAAACCGGCGGTTTCTTTGTTCATGGCCTAAAGTTGAATGCCCAGTTTACCCATTGTTGGTAGTTGGTCACAAGAATTGCCATATTTATTTTTTTTACCCTTACTATTTTACACAGAAGGGAAATCCAACCCTGTTCCACCTCTTCACGGTCTTTCATCGCTAACAGTTTTTCCATTTTCTGTTCAATACTTTTTAGATGGCTACCTATGTGTGGTATAGCTTCTTCTCCTCTGCGTATTAACTCTTCTGCCCATTTTGAGTTTATATAATGGTTTCTATCTCCAAAAATAAACTCATCTGTTAGCAGTTCAGCCAAACGCACAGAATTGGTTTTATGTGGATCTATTTGAGTATTCATATGTCGTAGTTTTATAAACTATACATCTAAGAAAAAAAGTGTCAAGAAAGTCTCTTTATGCTATATTTACCATATGAATTTCCACATAGTCACCTTATTTCCAGAGATGTTTGATTCCTATTTAAAGGAGTCTATTTTGGGACGGGCGATAAAGCAGAAAAAAATTAAAATATCCTTCGTAAACCCTCGAATGTATGTTGCTGGGAAATACAAAAAAGTTTGGCCCGATGGCAATGTTTCCAGACAAATAGATGAACGGCCATATGGGGGTGGTCCTGGTATGGTGATGATGGCAGAACCTATAATTAAAGCCGTAGAATCAATTAATAAAAAATTAAATAAGAAAAAGAATACAAAAATCTTAACAATAAACTTTATTCCATCTGCAGAAAAATTTACAACTAAATCTGCAAAAAACATTTCTAAAAAATATACAGATGTGATTTTGATTTGTGGCCGATACGAAGGTATAGATGCAAGGGTAGATAAAATATTAAAAACAAAAAAGTTTTCAATAGGGGACTATGTACTTACTGGGGGTGAAATTCCTGCCATGATATTGATAGATTCTATCTCTCGTCAGATAAAGGGAGTTCTGGGTAACTTTGACTCTCGGGAAGAAGAACGTGTTTCTAGTAGTGAAGTATATACAAGGCCTGAGGTAATCGAGTATAAAAATAAGAAATATAACGTCCCAAAGGTGCTACTTTCCGGGGATCATAAAAAGATAGATAAATGGAAAGGCAAGGGGTTTGACAAATAATTTTAAAAGATATAGTATATATCCCAGATTGAATGAGATTGAGTTATGGCAGAATCAATCATATTTATAAGCCTTTAGGCACTAATTGTGGTAAAACAAAATAACTGCCAAAATCAATAACTTACAACAATAAGGTTTGGTCACCTTAGTGTTTTTCTTTTGTTAAAAATTTCAATATATGAAGAAAAAATCTGTACGAGAGAAGAAATATTTCGCGCGTTACAAGAAGCCCTTGGTCGAGTTTCCTAATTTGATAGAGAATCAATTAGTCTCATTCAACTGGTTGGTTGAACAAGGACTCAAAGAAGTTTTCAAAGAATTTTCTCCGATCAACGACTACTCAGAAAAAAAATTCCAACTGGAGTTTTCATCTTTTTCTTTGGGCGAGCCAAAGTTT
Organism: Minisyncoccia bacterium; assembly: GCA_044228545.1. Taxonomy (GTDB): domain Bacteria; phylum Patescibacteriota; class Minisyncoccia; order Phycocordibacterales; family UBA9973; genus UBA8515. The sequence goes on from JBGAUR010000053.1 coordinate 4,163, forward strand.
GATGAAGAGTATACAAAAATAAACAAACTTACTTATGAAGGTGGTTTAAAGGCTCGTGTCAAACTTTTAAATAAAAGTATCGGTACTTCTAAAGAGCAAGAGATATTTATGGCTGATGTGCCACTCATGACCAAGCATGGAACTTTCATAATAAACGGAGTTGAACGTGTCATTGTTCCTCAACTTACTCGCTCATTTGGAGTATTTTTCACTGAACAAGAGTTAAAAGGCAGACACTACTTTGGAGCAAAGATAATTCCTGCTCG
>JBGAUR010000054.1:0-271 GCA_044228545.1 Minisyncoccia bacterium
GGTTCTTTGTAGTAGATAGAGAAGGAGGCATATCTAAAGACGGAGTTAGACTTAAGCAATCAACTAAACTTAAGAAGTATTTCGGTGCTAGGATTATAATGAATCCTGAAATTATTGAATTTAGTAATAGTTTAGTTAAATCTAGTGAGGGTTGTATGAGTTTTCCTAGTGATAAAAGAGTGACTATTAAAAGACACGAAATAGTTACTTGTAAATATTGGACATTTTTTGGTCCAAGAGAAAAGAAATTCTATCTTTTTAGAGCATCTTT
>JBGAUR010000054.1:281-4408 GCA_044228545.1 Minisyncoccia bacterium
AACATGAATTAGATCATATGAATGTAACTAATATTTATGAGAGACGCGATAAATTTAATTGGAATAAAGGAATAAAAATAGGAAAAAATAATGGCTAAAGTATCAATTAAACCGATTCCAAGAGTATATAACTTTGAAATAGGAAGTTATTCTTTTCGGTGTTTAGTGGAGTGGAAGAATGAATTAGGCGTGCATCCAATTGATATATTAATTGTAGACCTACAAGAATGCTTAGATCAATTGGAGCAAATGCCACGATTTAAAGTCGAAGAACCTTATAGGTTACCTCCATTAAGCCCAGATTATCCACAATCCTAGATTTGCGTAAATAAATATGCTATAATATATGACAGTAGCTAAGACAAAAGATTATAAGAAAGCCAAGATTGTTGTATTAAATGATGATTGGCAAACATTCATCTATGTAATTTATTACAAAGGTGAATTTTATGCAAACAACATAGCAGTTACTAAGCAAGGTGAATATACTAACACAGAGTATATGCAAGCATTAGAAGCTGTTCTAGATGTAGCTCATAGAGTAGTAGATAAAATTATTGAAGAAAGGTCGCCTAAATCATTACTAAATAAAATATGCCAAAAGTTGGGAATAAAATTGAGTATCAATCAACTTATAGAAAAACTGATAAAAAGAGTGAAGGAATAAAAATCAAGCCAGCGAAGTTTCAAGAAAAAGATTCAAAGCCTCAAGCTCAAACTAAACAATCAGGTTATAGATCTTAATGTCTAAAACAAAAAAGAAAAAGCCAGTTAAAAAGATGAAAAAGCCAATGACCTTGGCTCAAATGAAATCTTATAAATAGGTGTTAGAACAATTAACAAAAGTAGATAAGTTGAGGAAAGCCCGGAAACGAGGTGAGTTTGTTAATTCAGCAAGAAAAGAACAAGAGGATATATTAAATCCTACTGATAATTTCCACGCTCAAGTCGTTAAGCAAGTAGAAGCTGAGTATCAAGTAGCATGGCGTTATATGAAGCCAAAGATTCAAGAATGGCTTCTTAGGCTTACTCTATACAATAATCAAAAAAGAAATAAATCGAGAGTAGGTTTACCTATCATCTTTACATATTTTCAAGCTATTCACGCGGCACTATATGATGATAAACTAACTACTGAGTTTGGTGGACGCGAAGAAGGTGATGAGGAAACAGCACAGAATCTCAATTATCTTTCTGAATTTGATTTTAACGAAATGGATATGCCTTTTGTTAATTACGAATGGAGTTGGGATTCATTGGCTTGGGGAAGAGGATTACTTTATTTTAATGAATTTGATTTACAAAGTAAAACACCAATTCCTGAAGTATGGGATCCTCTAACTTTTATAAGAGATCCAAAAGCACAGAGTGTTAATGGTAATCGTTTAGGTAAAAATGGATTACGATTTGGTTATAGAGAGATTAAAGTAACAAAAGGTGAATTAGAAGGTAATCCTGAATATTTTAATTTACACAAGCTAAAAGGTGAGAGTGGTAAAACTTTATCTCTTTCTTTTGAAGCTCGTCAAGCTCGTAGTCTTGCACAAGGAACTGAGAATGTAACAGCATTACAAAATTTAGTAGCTAATGAAGAATATACAGTTTTACAAGGATTTACTATTATTAACGGTACGAAGTATTTAGTTGAATTAGGGAATGAACGAAAACTCCTTATTAGGATGACACCTATTGAAGGAGATAAATGGCCTTTAATTGATAGACCTATTTATCCTATTTCGCATGATTGGGACGGAGTATCTGTATTTGATATACTCGAAGATAAACAGCGTTATCAAGCAACTCTGCTTAATCTTATTGGTGATATGGCACAATCTGATGCTCACCCGATGTATATTTTTAATGAAAATAAGATTAAAAGAAGTATTGATAAAAGTTTTGCTCAAAATAAATGGATTCCATCTGATGGAGATATAAATGGTGCGGCGGCTCCTTTACAGAAAGCTCAACCAAGTCCAGTTGTATCATTTGTTTTAGATTTTCTTGAAATATCTAATCAAAAAGCATTAGCTGTTCCTGAAATGAGGCAAGGCATTCCTACTAAGCAAGATAGGACATTAGGAGAACTGGAGCTTGTATCATCTGGTGTTGATACGCGATATTCGCTATCTGCTAAGGTTTTTGGCTGGTCTGAATATAGATTCTGGCAGAGATGGTATGAAATTTATATGAGAGACTTTGAAAGTGGTATTCATAGAAAGACAATTCGATTAACTAGCACATTTGGTCCTGTATGGCGACCTATTACTAGAGATAAGATAATTGTTAGTAATCCACTCGGTCCCGATATTAAAATTCAATCAAAAGCAGTTAGCGAAGCTAAAAAGCGAAGAGATTTTCAAATATTTGAAAGATATATAGCTCAGAATGCCCAGAATCCCAATTTTGATTTAGTATACGCTCAAAGGAAACAAGGAGGCTTATTCCTTCCAAAAGATGAAGTAGAAAGAATGTGGCCTTTATCACCAGATGAATTAGAGGCAAAAGAGGTAGTGGATCGAATTAATGATGGTGAGTTTGTTCCAGTAAGGCCAGAAGAAAATCATTTAGTCCATTTGAGAATGCTTGCATCAGCTAAAGATGGTCCAGCAAAAGAAGCAAGGCAAAAAATGTTAGTAGCAATGATGATAGCTCGTAGACAAAGACCTGATTTATTTGCTCCTTTACCAGAAGAACAACCTGGACGATTTAATGAACCTCAAGCAGATATGGCACAAGGTCAGCCAAAAGAACAAGTTGTTGCAAATAATGGCTAAAGATATAAACAAAGACATAATCACAGCAATTAAATCTGGCATAGATCAGCCATTTTGGAATGTTTTGAGCAGAATTATTAAAGAGAATATTGATTATATGGGAGCTATGATACTCGGAGATATTGACAAAGACGACAAAGGTTTACCTTTTTCTTTAACTGAAGAAGAAAAAAGAGAAAAAGAACAAAGTCGAAAACAATGGAAAAAGTTTTTAGATTTACCAAAACAAATTTTAGAATCAGAAGAGATAGGTAAATCTTATAAGATAAGCAATGATCCGTATTAGGAGATTGGGGATCATTAATAATTACTAAGCAAAATGGAGAAATATCAATGATAGAAACTTGCGAAAAACAAAAAGTAGCAAAATCATAATCAATATGCTATAATAGATCACAATTAAATAGGAGGTTACCTCAATTCAGTAGAGTAACGGAACAACCGACACCTACAACTAAAAGTTAGGTGTTTTGTTTGTTTAGAAGAGAATCATTTTTCTTCTAAGCCAATAAAGGCTTCCACACATAGTCGAAGTGTGCGATCCATCTCGAGCGTTTACGCCATTTTCGTTAGAGATGAGTAACAAATATGGCAGATATCCAAGAGTCCGACTCTCTTGAGACTACCGCCGATACAGGCGAGAAAACTCAAAAAGAGGACCAAACTGTCGAGGTACAAAAGACAGAGCAAGGCACTGCTAAAGATGTCGAAAAGGACTACGAGCCTGAAGTTCGCCAGAATCCTTGGTCAAACAGGGATGAAAGGAATAAATTCTTTGCTGAAAAGAATAAGGGCAAGAAAGATGAGGAGGAGGGTCAGAAAAATGAGGAAGGCGAACAGCCAGATCCTCGTTATATGACAAAAGAAGATTTTAAACAATTCTTTTCACCTCTCCAAGAAACTTTCAATGAGCAGTCGATAAAAACAGGTATAGCTTCATTTCTTTCAAATCCTGATAACTCAGAATTTAAACAATATGAAGCAAAAGCCTTAAAGTATTTAAAGGTTCACACTACAGTTCCTATATCCGATGCCTTTAAAACTCTTGCTTTCGATGATGCTCAGGCACTAGGTGCTCAAAAAGGCGAGAAGTCAAAAGAAATGAATAACAGACGAAAAGTCGGAGGAACATCATCTCGGCCTAGCAATACTGCTCCTGATTTCAAAGGAATGTCTGATAAGGAATTTGATGAAATAAAGGATAAGATTGCTGTAGGAGAGAAGATATCAGTCGAATAATAAATTATATATTGAGAAAAAATGGCTAATACAACGACCACACAAGTCAGTGATGCTGTAAACAATTTTCTCGATCGTAACTTATTGAGTCGTGCTTATCCGCATTTTGTTCAC
>JBGAUR010000055.1:0-4311 GCA_044228545.1 Minisyncoccia bacterium
AGTTTGTGGTGGGTTAGATCAGTGATAGTCGCAATCATTTCATGACCTGAAAATGATTGCTCATCGAGTCCCATGACAAAGGATTTATTGATCTCCTCCCACTTAGGAGTACTCGGGTTCACTCGAGTCATGAGAGTTTGAGCTTGCACTCTATATGAGAGACTTGTGGTGCGGGAGACTGCAGCAAATGAGGTCTCCCGCAACCTAGATAGAATCTCGTCAGCCAATAGATTGGTATGGCGACTCCACTTCGAGAGTCCCGATAGCTCTTCGACAAAGGCTGAGTTGCAACCGTGGCAAAAGAACCGACGTTTATGTAGCACGAGGTATAACTGTTTTCCACCCACGAGAATATGTTTCACTGTCTGGGGAGGACGATATCCATGAATATGAGAACTTCGTTTTCCACATGTCGGACACGTTCCAGTTTTCCTCCGAGGGAAAGCATATAAATACACTGACTCAAAGTGATTAACCAGGGACACAATCACGAGGCCTTGCAGACCGAGCAGGTACTGGATAACATAGGGCATGGCGGTATCTCCTTTTAAACGTTGGTGATACCGCCATTTTATTGGAAAAACAAATCATAAATCAGTACTACGCATTTCTTCCAGATCAGACCAGACCACCCGCTACCACACTATTCACAATAGAGCCTATTCAATCTTGTCTGATTTGATACACGTTGATACAATACCTTGTATGAACGCTAGGAAAGAAAAACCAGGCTCTAATGAATTGCCACCTGATGCTGAACAGCAATTAGGCAGAGTATTGCTATACCAACCAGACGTGTTGCTAAACGCAAATTGTGAAGATTCATCAACCCTACTCGTAACAAAGTCTTTGGCCAGCATGTTTATGACTGGAGTCAATAGAGTAGCCTTGCTTGATGAAAAGTTTGAGAAAAAGAATTTTGCTGAAAATGATGAAATTGGTTATGGAGATGTAGATTTAGTTCTAGAAATTGTGACAAAGGGAACTCCAAGAGTGGGATTACATCATAAAAATAGTAGGAGATTCTTAAAGAAAAATAATTTGCCCAGATTTGTGTTAGATACTACTAATGGACTTGTTAGACCACAAATGGAAGGAATTAGAGATCTACCTAAATATAACTGGCCAGACGATGCCCTTGAAGTTCTGAAAGAAATGGAAGACATGTTAGCAAACAAACCAGAGAAAAAATGGTTTCCCCATTTCGCAGAACACTTAAACTGGATGTCAAGGAACGTGGTAAGTTTTAAATTGGCAGAATTTAGGAAATTAGTGCCCTATGATCAAGATATTCCAAATGAATATTCGAGCTTTGTAGTTGTTGATACCTCAACGCCAGATGGGGATGTACACCCACTCCAACAGTCACAACTGATCGGTAGATCCGTGAATATCAAGGCAATGGACACTGGATACGTCCATGTTAACTGCCTTTCAGGATGTGGCATAGAGATTCCGAGCGTAGCTTTAAAAGGAAATGGGCACGAAGGCATAATTGTGGCGGGGTCTCATTGCGATAGTTGTGGAAATGAGTATAATCCAAAATTCCCAAACACAACATTGAAGCAGTTACTCTCCAAAGTGAAGAAGTAGGCCATCGGTAAGGCAATGGGTTTGATATTCTAAAGGGATATAACTAAATCTAGTTGTCTCATATCTGGCGAGAACAAGTTAAACAGATCCAGCAGATGAGATATAATCTGGTTTGGTTTCGGAAGACGAAGAGGGTCACACAATGTGAAAATTGATCCCTTGCAGGGGTCATCGCCCGCGCGACCCCCTACGCGCGGAGCGATGCGAAGGGCTTATTTAACTCATACATAAGTTGCCGATTGTCTAAAGAGTCAAAGAACAGAAAACACTAAAAAAGTAGTTTAAGAATTATCGCCAGCTTTAACGTATTTCGCTCTAGCTCTTGTAAGGATATTTTCTATAGTTGGAGAACGACCTGACATATCATTAAGTAGCTTAGTGAATTGTTCTGCGAATAATGACTCTGGTGCTTTTTCGTTAGCAGGATCACGCATACTAATAAGGACAGCTTCTATCCCTGCAAGACCAGAAATATCGAATACTTCTTTGCTATAGTTCTCATAGGGAAGTTCGTCAATACAGTGGGCAAGGACATTAACAGAAGATTCTCGACCAACCTTTTCAAGCGATTTAAGTAAAACATCCGCTAACACTTGATGTTCACCAGCAAGTTTCTCATCTAGATTTTTTTCACTACGTGAACTTTTCATTCTAGAAACAGAGTTGAGAAACTGTTTTGCAAGCACGTCTGTAGCAAAAACACCCAACTGATCTGCTGAATGTGAGATTGCAATTCCTTCCAATCTCTTAATTTCCGCTCCAAGTCTACCCGAAACACCCTCTGGGCTGAAAAGTTTATTAAATACTTCTGCGCGCCAATCACCAACCCCAGGTCTATTTGTAGCTACTGCGTAGGGATTTGCATCATAAACCTTTTTTGGACTAAACCACGATTTCACCATTTCGACACCTTGCAAAACATCAATGTTACGATCAACTACTTGAGCTGGTGTCGGCCCTCCCATTACTTTATCAATTCCTAAAACAGTTTTGCTATCCATATAATTTTATCTCAATATGCGAGTAGTAGTGTATTTATACTGCTGGAAGATATGTAATGTCAATCGAAGTCTTGATGGAGTCTGCATAATCCAAATCCATATTAAGTATCATACAAAAAGCAGAATGACCGCCGTAAGGCGGTTATTAGTAATTTAAGCTCATTTGGATTTGGACTTGCCCGAGCAACGCTCGAACATCAGGGCGGCAAGTGCATAAGCTCCAACCTAGTGTAATCTCACGAACAAAGTGAGTGAGTTACTGAAATCCCAATATCGTCATACTAAAATAGTTGTGGGATGTCTAAGTTTCTAGAGTTAGCGGTATATTTGCACATTAACCTTATATTTTAAAGTATTATTTGTTACACCAGGAAAGGGTAAAACGGTGATGTTAATTCTGTATGTTTTACCTTTTATTGTTTATTGAAAATAAATATAGTTTTCCATATTTGTTTCATATAGTTTCCATCCATCTTTTATATATAAAGTCTCATAATAATTAAAAACTTTGGTCGGGCCATCTTCAGAAGTGAATATGAATGAATACTGTTCTGCGCCATCAGGGAAAGAGCCTCTATCTTTAGCAATCCATGTTTTTGGCTCGTCAGAGTATGTGGGTATGGAATCTAGAAACTTACTAATCTTTAAATGTGCCAAGTTAGATGGATTAAGTATAGAAATTGTTAGAATTACAAACCATACAAAAAGAAAAGTATATATAAATTTTTTAACTTTTTTCTCGCTATTTTTCATCATATAGTAAGTTAAGATTGCATATTTTCTTAGATATATACATATCCTAGCATAGCTTTACATGATCGGAGTCGAATTATCTTAAAGTGTCTAATCTCCGGCAATAATTGGTCAAACAGATCTTTTAGATTATATATTGACTGGTTGGGATGAACAAGGCGAAGTATCACAAATAAGCTATAATTTAATAATATGATTTGGCTATTATTAATCACAGCTCATCTCGTGGGCATTGTCGGATATACGTTGTTGCTCCGAAAAAGCGTTTTGGGAAATTTAGATAAAACCCTTATGGCTGCACTTATGCAGACAGCTATATTCTTGCCATCGATCTTGTTCTTAATATTTGGAGGCGTAACATTTACCCACTCTACAACAGAGTGGTTTTTCCTGATTTTGGGTGGATTCATGTTAGCTGGTTTAATGATTACCAATGTTTGGGCTTTATCAAATCTAGAAGCCTCACTTTTTACTATACTTTATAACCTGCGCTTATTGATGACCACCATTCTTGGATACTTTATCTTAGGTGAATTGCCCACACCACTTCAGATGGTTGGGGGTTTGATAATTCTCGTCAGTATTCTCATGTTAAATTTACATCAGAACAATAGATGGAGGAGCAAATCAATTCTTGTCGGTTTATTTGCGATGCTATGGTTTAGCTTTCACGCGGTGTTAGAAAAGTATAATTTGCAACAATTAGATTTTGAGAGCTATTTCTTTACATTTGCGCTTGTTGGTACAGTGCTTATGTGGCTACTAGTTTTATATAAACGTATTAATGTAATTGCTCAAATTGAGCATATACATGATAAAAAAATCTACGCAATGCTTATCACTAGGGCACTTAGTGCTTATGGCTATACATATGCACTATTATATGGTTCGTTAGCGGTTACCAATTATGTCAGCGGTATGAGCGTTGCCCTGATAGTGTTGTTTGGAATATATATCTTAGGTG
>JBGAUR010000056.1:0-4075 GCA_044228545.1 Minisyncoccia bacterium
CACGAATAATACGTGCACGAAGCTTTATAACCCCCTTCAATGCCAAAAGAGAAGAGTTGGCTTTGTACTCTTGATAAAATCCGACAATCGCATTACTAATAAGAACAACAAGAATGAAAACTGCTTCTGAAAAATTATGTATGAAAAAAGAGATTGCTGTTGCAACCATCATAATATACATAAGAGGGCTGTTAAATTGCTTTAAAAACAGGATCCATGCTGAACTTTGTTTTTCGGGAGGGAGTTCATTTGAACCAAATTTAAGTAAACGTTCCTCTGCAACAGCTTGAGTCAGTCCAATGTTCGAACTTTCCACTTGAGCAAATGCATCTTGCAGATCGAGACTGTGCCAATGTTTATCTGTCATAGCGAGAAAAATGCAAAAAAAATATTTTTTTAAACTTTTTCCGGAATGATAAAAATTGCGGCAAAATATATAAGTAAACCAGGAAACATTCCAGTAAATACCGTGGTAACGGTAAAAATAAGTCGGACAACAACTGGATCCATATCTAAATATTCTCCTAGTCCACCACAAATACCTGCAACAACTTTATTTGTTTTACTTCGATACAATCGTTTCTGTTCTTTTATTTCAGTATTTTCCATATAATTTCATAATACCTTATGTTGTATTTTTAGGGTACACTTTACATATATGCAACCAATGCTCAGACCAAACCACTGGTGGAACTCTTTTTTTGGAGATATAAACGGCGTTATTCGTTTTCTTATTGTATCTGACATTGTTTTCCAGGGAGCATGTGGTCTTTTTGGACCACTTTTTGCCCTCTATATTAACTCACACATTACCGACGCTGATCCAATTGTTGCAACGGGAATAGCTGCAGCTATTTATTTAATTGTAAAAAGTATCGTTCAAATTCCTACCGCTTGGGTTATAGACAGGGTTAGAGGTGAACGTGATGACTTCATGGTTTTATTTTTTGGATCACTTCTGGCATCTATCACACCACTTGCTTACCTTTATATTAATTCTGCTTACGAACTATACTTTGTTCAAGCGCTATACGGACTTATTACTGCAGTAACATTCCCTTCTTATCTAGCAATTTTCACTCGACATATTGACCACGGAAAAGAAGGAACGGAATGGGGTGTGTACTATACACTCATTGATATCTCAACAGCGGCAACCGCAGCCATCGGCGGAAGTATCGCTGCTATATATGGATTCTATGGTCTTATATGGATATCTGTAGCGTTCAGTGTTCTTGGTGCATTCCTCTTAATACCAATACGTCCATATCTCAAAAAGAAGTAGCAATAAAATTCTTTTTATTTAAACTCAAACACAACATCATCAAAATCTTGTATTTTATTATTTTTATCTAAAACAATTCCTTCCTTCTTGTATAACCGCATACGCTCTTTTTTATAAACGTTATCTATCCAAACACGACCATCAGCATAGACAATTCTATGAAATGGAATTTTTTTCATTCCTTGATTGTATGCTTTTGCTAAAATTCCTGTAATACTCTGCGGAGCCATTGCACCACCACCTGCAGCCTTTGCAATTCTTCCATACGTTGTAACTCTCCCAACAGGAATCATACAAGCAAGCTTTACAACATACTCACTAAAAGTCATATATCAAAATTGAAAGCTTTTGAAGCTACATCGACACAATAAATGCACCGAGCATTATTCCTAAGAGTTGATATGTAACCATAATAAGAATTTGCTTCAACCAATATTGTTTTTTTGTATTACCCCAAATAACACCCCCGATTTGAGTTGGGACAATAAATCCAAGCCACACCCAAAAAGCAATATGGTACAAACTAAATGGTGTCACTGCCGCTAAATTTACTAATGCAAAGGTAGAAAATAAAGTGAGAAAAAATTGGAGAATATAAAATGGTCCCATTGCTTTTTGCATTTTTTGAAGCTCCTCTTTTGAAAAATGTGTCGTCTCCATAATACGCATCCACGTATTACCAAAAAGGACCGGTGAGTACCAAACTGCACCAAGTACAAATTGTGCCACCGCCGCAAAAATGACAAGCATGTATTGTGTTTCCATATACCACATTCTATAACAACTTAGAACTGAAAACACTCTTGAGGTGCCTTTCTTTTATTCTTTAGAGAACCACTTTTGCGCACTCGGCCTCCTGTGCGGACATCCAGGCCAGCAACATGGACGTCTTTTACCACTACTGATTTGCTCTCGTAAACGTCTCAAGTGATCCACCCTTGTTTCTTTTTTCTTAACAAGAGTTAGCCAACAAATCCATTCATTACGAGCAAGTGGTGTTAGCCCATTCCATAAACCCAGAAGTTCCTCGTTTAAGACAAGTACTTTTTTCAAATCACGAGTAATAAGATGCATTGATCCAGATAAAATACGTGTCGACATACATAGTTAATTATACCGTGCTGCACGCCTGGAACGAAGTTAGAACCTTCTTTATCTCCACTATTCAATAACTACATGAAAAGCTAGTACGCCTTCCTCCACTTCTTTATCTTCAGTCCACCAACTTCTCAGATCAGAGAGTAATTTCTCTTTGTCACTTAACCGAGAAAATTCTGTCTCAATTACCTTAAACAATTCTTTAAACGTTGGAGCTTTATAAATATTTTCTATTTTTACTATCACTCTACGAGAGTTGTCAGTTGGTGCTTTTTGCCAACCAGTAAAGTCTTCCCAAAACTCTATATAGTCACCTGCTTGCAATTCTTGCCAAGTTTCTTGGTTAAGTCAAAAATCAAGTGACTGTCCATTTTTCAGAAGCTCCTCGAGTGGTTCTGTAGTGAGTTGAATTGAGTTTTTAACTTTCATGCTTACAAGTGTAGCAAAAGTTCGATAGCTGTGTGCTCTGGTCTGGTACGAGTCCATGCCAAACGATAACTAAGTTTAGTTGTGTTGTTGCGGTAAATCTCAGAAATATCCTCTTCCGAGAGATTAATAATCTCAGCAACCTTTTCTTCTATTTCAGAAACAGAACCACCTAATTGTTTAAGAGCCTGTATGAGGGGGTTATATAGATTGTCATACGTTGGAACAGCTATGTTGTTTATTATCTCACAATCTACCAATCCTGGTCACTAGATACAAAAAGTTAAAGTGCTGTTATTCTTGGAATGTCACTTTCTAATCTAGCTTTTAAAATATATATTTCTCGTTCGCTTCGAGTCTTAGACTGAGTAGGTCCGGTACCTCCGACCGTTATCAAGTCCACTGATTTTACATTATTTAACAGATCGCGCTAGATAAGCATTGAAGACACTCTCAGTAATATGAGAGACATTCTCCTTTGAAGTATCAAACTCTGCATCTATAGGATTACTTTTAGCGAAAAATCCTTTCAGGAGCTCTTCCATTTTTTTGAACTTCTCTTCCCCAGGGAATCTCTTGTTTATATAGTCAGAATTTTCCTTCGACGCTACCTGAAACTTATGCCTTTCTAATCTAACGAAATAAGGCACAGATAAATAGTAGACCAGATCATAGTGTGCAATTTTATTCTTGATCAATTTGATTACGAACATTCGCAAAAAGCTTTTATTGAGATATGCGTATGCCCAGTTTCTATACGGCGATGATATTTGTATTACTACAGCAACAGCAAAGAATCTCTCCCAACTCCTCTCACCTACCCCTTCAAAGGAATAAACAATTGATCTAATGAAATTAGGAAATGGATATAGACTCACCAGATGCGAAATAGCTCTATAGATTTTAGAATTCAAAGGTCCTTTATTGATTGTACAAGATATCCCTGCATTCAAAAACTTTGCCCGCAAGTTTCTAGCAATCGTTTTCTTTCCTGAACAATCCAGTCCTTCAATAAGAATGAGTATCGGTTTCACTCCTGTCTGTTTACTGGTAAAAGTCTGGACCCATTCTTCCTTCCCGTGCCGTTCGCGATTAAATCTAATTTTTGAAATCATCCTCAGTAAGAGAAGAACTAGCCAGAGAAAAATCCGACCCATAGACTCAACAACCGCCTTATTCCATAGAAACTTCCGATTTACCTGTTCTGGTGGAAGTATTTGAAATTCAGGGAAAAGTGTCAGACATTTTTCCACTTCAATTCTCCTG
>JBGAUR010000057.1:0-4044 GCA_044228545.1 Minisyncoccia bacterium
GCCAACCAAATTCTTCATATTTTCGGGTCATATCTCCAAGTGGCATAACATCTTCCGTGTATCCATCGATTTGAATATTATTACGATCAACAATTGCAATTAAATTCCTCAATTTTTCTTTTCCAGCAAGCATCACACCTTCCCAAGTATTGCCTTCATTATGCTCACCATCAGATAGCATTGCATAAATAGTTTTATCTGTACCTACACCATAGTCTATTCTGTCAGCTAGTGCCATACCAACAGCTTGTGATAGACCTGAACCGAGGGGTCCAGAGGAAGTCTCAAGCCATGGCATAAATTCACGGTGAGGGTGTCCTTGGAGCCTAGAGCCGAACTTACGCAAAGATAAAAGCTCTTTAATAGGCATATATCCAGCATGAGCCATAGTTGCATACAATACTGGTGCTATATGACCATTTGATAGGACCAATCTGTCTCTGTCTTTCCAATCTGGCCTACTAGAATCATGTCTAAGTGTATTAAAATAAAGTAATGTAAAAATATCTGTCATACCCAGAGGTCCTGCAGTGTGCCCAGATTTTGCCTCAAGAAGCATTTCAATGATACTCTCGCGAATGTCATTTGCTTTTATTTCTAGTTCTCTAATTTTTTGATCTGTTAAATTTTCCATATTATAAATTTTCCAACTCTTTTATCATCGCGCGAACATCATAACTATTCATTAAAGCAGATCCTACTACTAATCTATTTGCGCCAGCTTCCACGAGACTCGGTGCAGTAACTTCATTCACACTACCATCTACACTTATTATAAGCTCAGGATACTTCTCTCGCAATGTTTTTATCTGATTTATAACTCGCACATCAAACGGTTCTCCTTGATGGCCAATCTTTTCGATACCCATACATTGAATAAAATCAATATTGCGAATAATATTATTTAAGCCATTTATATCAGTAGTTGTGTTTATCGCTACACCAATATCGATATTTTCCCTGGTGTACATATCTATCCCTTCAAGGAATTCGTTAAATTCGGCAATGTCCCCCTCTGCTTCCAGATGAAAAATTATTCTTTTTGCACCAAGCCTAGTAAAAAATTCAAATTGACTATGTGCATTTAGAACCATAAGGTCAAACTCAAAATCTACAGAATCCCAAAAAGGTAAACCATCTTCTTCGTTTAATATAGATTCGACACTATGAAGATTATTATTACCAATCGGCCAAGATGTTGTAGGAACAAATTTACCATCACAGACATCTATCTGGACAGTTTTAACCAAGTTAGCAACTTGAGCTAACTTTTCTTTTAATTCTATAAAATCATCAACTAAAATAGCAGGTATTACTTCTGTCATAATTACATTTTATTTATACGGCGTTCATGCCTGATTTCCCGAGAAAATGGAGTTTCTAAAAATATTTTTACTGCATTACACGCTTCATCTTCTTTTAAAAATCTCGCTCCTAAAGAAAGGATATTTGCATCATTGTGCTCTCTGGCAAGTCTTACAATCTCTAGATCTCCGCCATAGTACTCAGCAGCTCTAACCCCCTCGACTTTATTTGCAACCATTTGCTCTCCTTCACCAGAGCCACCAAGTATTATCCCAAAACTATTTTTATCATTAACTACAGATATAGCCACTGGTTTTATGAAATCAGGATAGTCGTCGTCTGGATTAAGAGAAAAAGCGCCTTTATCTTCTACATCATAACCGAGACCACTAAGATAAACCCGGAGCTTTTCTTTTAGCTCGTATCCTGCATGATCAGAACCTATATATACCTTGTGCATACGTAGTAAAATTATACCATTTTATTAAAACATATTATAATAGCCCATATGCTTAAATTCTATAAATACCATGGCACTGGCAATGATTTCATAATGATAGACAATCGTGATGGTAATTTTGATGTAAAAAATGTAGAGCAAATAAAATTACTTTGTCATAGGCGTTTTGGTGTTGGAGCAGATGGAGTAATACTAGTTGAAGAAGCAAAGGGTTACGATTTTAAAATGGTTTTTATAAACAACGACGGTAGTATGGGTTCGATGTGTGGAAATGGTGGCAGATGTATTGTACATTTTGCGCATCATATTTTAAAAATGGTTAAAGACCCTAAAAATGTGAAATTCACCGCTGTTGACGGCGAGCATGAGGCTGAAATAAAGAAAGATGAAGTTAGACTAAAAATGCAAGATATAAAAGAAATATCTACTCGCAATAACTTACCCTTTATCTGCCAAGGCACTACACCACATAATATATTTTTTATAACTGATATTAAAAATTTCCCAGTTGTTGAAGCTGGGAGAAAGATTCGTAATGCAGATCCAAATGGAGTAAATGTAAACTTCGTAGAAGAAATCGATGGAGTTTATCATGTGCGTACATATGAACGTGGAGTTGAAGATGAGACATGGGCTTGTGGTACAGGAGCTACATCTGTAGCTATTGCCTGCCATTCTTTAGGGAAACTAAAGGCAAATATTTGTAATATCAAGATGCCAGGTGGAGATCTAACTATTATGTTTAAAAAAGCGGAAGATGGTACCTACCAAAACATCTGGCTTATAGGTGAAGCCAAATGTGTATTTAAAGGAGAGTGGAATTAATTATTTAATTACAAAATCCCTTAAATATTTATATAGTGAAATTGTATGGGTCACAGGATAGTGACAATTAGTAGGATTAACGGCTTGAAAGTATATACAAGGATAACCTCCTTCTTTATCGTAATCTCCTTTTAAGAAAGGTAGGGGTAAAAAGAAAAATATGATCAAAATTAGTATTAAGAAATATACAAATTTTTTCATATATTTATTTAATTGTTTGTCCTGTCTTAATAACGTGGTCAACAAGTGTATGAGTATATGACATCTCGTTGTCATACCATCCTAGGACTTTCACAAGATTACCACCGATAACACGGGTCATTGCAAGGTCTGCAATTGAACCATGTGATTCACCAAGAATATCACTCGAAACAAGTGGCTCTTCAGTAACTGCAAAAATCTTACTCCACTTATCACTACTAGCAGCTTTCTTTAATATTTCATTCACTTCTTCAGCTGTAGTATTTTTCTTTGATATAAATGTTACATCTACAATAGACCCTGCTGGGACTGGAACACGGAGAGATATACCATCAAATAGTCCCTTAAGGTCTGGAAATGCTTCTGTGACAGCGATAGCAGCGCCTGTTGAGCTTGGGACAATGTTGCAAGCAGCAGCTCTACCTTCGCGAAGGTCTTTTTTACTAGGTCCATCTACTAGGGATTGGCTTGCTGTGTATCCGTGAGTAGTTGAAAGGACTGCCTTTTCTATTCCAAGTGCCTCATGAAGAATACCGATAAGTGGTGAAGCTGCATTTGTAGTACAAGATGCATTTGAGGTGATATCACAAGTGCCGAATTTTTCTTCGTTTATACCCAAAAGTATAGTCTCTCCTTTAACACTACCGTCGCCTTTACTTGGCGCAGAGATAACAACCTTCTTAGCTCCATCATCTATGTGGAACTGTGCTTTTTCAAATGCAGTAAATAAACCAGTAGATTCAACTACGACATCAATATCTAAATCCTTCCAAGGAAGTTTAGTTGTGTCTTTTTCAGATATAAAATGAACTTGCTTACCATCTATCCAAAGGTCTTTACCGTCATGTTTAACTTCATGATTCCAATTACGATATACGGTGTCGTGTTTAAGTAAGTACGCAAGGCTATCTAATGTACCTAAGTCATTTACAGCAACTATCTCAAGCTCTGGTCTGTCCCAGGCAATTTTTACAAAAGCACGACCTATACGGCCAAATCCATTAATAGCAACTTTGATTTTTCTATTCATATCTATAAATCTATTTCTTTACTATCTAATAATATTTTCTTTAGAACTGCGTTACCAAATTTATCCACCATTATTTTAGCATCAATACCCTGACCTCGCTTGTTTTCAATATCACGACCTTTGCCTTCAGGTATAAAATAACTTTCTATACCATATATTACCCTGATAAAGTTTCCAGTTTTAGATTTAACATCTCCTTTTATAAATATACCACTTTCTGGTC
>JBGAUR010000058.1:0-3970 GCA_044228545.1 Minisyncoccia bacterium
GGATTATATGTATTATCCTGTAAATCATGTAAATCCTGTCTAAGAATTTAAGAAATTTTTGACAGGATGAACAGGATTTAAAGGATTAACAGGATAATACATATAATCCTGCTAATCATGTAAATCCTGTCTAAGAATTTAGGAAATTTTTGACAGGATGAACAGGATTTAAAGGATTTACAGGATAATATACTCAAGCCAGATTGGTTTTCTTAAGTTGTCATCCTGAGCGTGTCGAAGGATACTATTTATTTTGAGTATGGATTCGACTAGCTCACCATGACACCGAAAACCACATTGGCTTGAGTATACATATAATCCTGCTAATCATGTAAATCCTGTCTAAGAATTTAGGAAATTGTAACATAATAATTTGTATAAGTCATTTCAGAACAAATCCTTAGCACAAATGGCCGTTGTCTTTTTGTAAAAAGTCAACCTATACAGAGTTAAATGGCCGTTGTCTTTTTGTAAAAAGTCAACCTATACAGAGTATAAATGGCGGTTGTCTTTTGGTAAAAAGATAGCCTATACAGAGTTAAATGGCGGTTGTCTTTTGGTAAAAAGATAGCTTTAAAATAAATATTTAATAGGGATCATTTTTAAAATTGGTCGGGTATAAAATTTTTTAGTTTCCCAGTTTAGTTTTTACTTTTCTCTCCAAGGGAGCGAGAGCGCTAGAAAGAAAAAAGATTCCTGTATAGAAAAATAATTGAAAAAATAAAAGCAACAATTTCCTATGGAAAAACATAATTAGTTAGTGCCAACTAATGAAAAAATGTATGCGAAATGGAAATTGGAAAGAATGAAACAAATAATAATATTTAGTCAGATGACTCGGAATGATGCGCAGTTGGTTGTTAGCCATACTTCGACTCCGCTCAGTATAAACTCCGACACGGAGACACAGAGGTTAGGAGTTTCGGGAGGGCTTGGCTCTCGGTTTAATGTCTGTGATGATATTTCAGGTTCGTGTTCGGAGTATTATACAAATAGCATAAAGTACTATTGGATTAAGGGAGTTGTTGAGGGATATACAGTTATTAGCCGTATAGAGTTTTGAGTTTGTCTTTGGGTAATGCTAATCGTAGTCATATATCTATTAGCCGGAATCTTAAATAAACTCTCTTTATCTCGAAACATTAGAATAAACGAAGAGAAGTCCCAAAACTCTCTCTTTCCTCTGCGTCTCTGTGCCTCAGTGGCAACCATCTCCATCTTATTCACATTCACAAATTGCGGAATCTTTGGCGGTGGCAAGACAAAAGGTGATGCGCCATGGTTATTACTTGCGAGTGGGGTTAATGGCAATACTCTCTCATTCCAAAAAACGATCCTTTCGTTCTGGTGTTGGCATTCTACAGGATTTGGATTTTCCAAACCAATGATAGCGGTTACTAGCTATATACTCATAGATTGGATCCCGCAGATACGCAGGAAGGAATTTTCCGATAGAAATAAATTTATAAACTCCATCTAAATTTTGGGCAATGCGAAGCGCTGCGTCTGATTTTTGATAAAAAATATTGTCTTCAAAATATATTATTGAATTCAGCGAATTTAATTCTTTTCTGCATTCTTCATTTAACAGTAATAATCCTTTTAATGTATAAAGTCTACTTTTGCCGATTGAATTTTGGATCAAGGTTTGCGCGAATTCTGATTGCAAAGACGCGAAGTAAAATTTCTTTTGAGAATCATGGTCAATTATAAAATTCACAGTTGCATTGCAAAGATTGCAGACTCCATCGAATAGAATGATTTGTTTCATAGACCTATACACAGTATTTAGCTACCCACTCTCTTAAATTATCCTAACCTTTTCCAATTTTTTTCTCTATTGAAATCTATTTCTACTTGCATAAGTTATCATACTTCTTATTGTATGTCGAATGGAAATAGAGGCTAAACTAGAAAAACCTACTGTAGTAACTGGAACCCGTCAGATCAACAACCTGTTGATAAAAATGAAAACCCCGCCAGCAGTTCACCTACCACAAAGGCAACCCCTTGTGATTGGACTTGCTATTGACAAAAGCTGGTCAATGAAAGGGGAAAAAATGGAAGCCACCATTGAAGCTGCTTGCTCTCTTGTGAACTGGTTGACTCGCCATGATTTTTTAACCGTAATTGCTTATTCGGCTGATGTTCAAGTTGTGCAGCCCTTAATTCAACTCAAAGAAAAATCAGCAGTCATCGACAAAATTCGTTCTATTCAAGTGGCTACCTCTACTAATTTAAGTGGTGGCTGGTTGCAGACCTTGCGCTCAGTAGAGACGGCAGGGATTCCAAATGCTTATAAGCGAGTTATTTTACTTACAGATGGACAGGCTACCTTAGGAATTAAAGACCCTGCTCAATTCATTCAAATAGCCTCTGACCATATTTCGCGAGGAGTCTCCACGACTACCATTGGTTTTGGCGAAGATTTTAATGAAACCTCTCTTCGAGATATCGCAGTCAACGGTGGTGGAAATTTTTATTATGTAAGCAGCCCAGAGCAGACCTCTGAAATTTTCTTCCGAGAGTTTGGTGATATTGGCGCTCTCTATGCGCAGGCTGTAGAGTTAAAATTAAAGTTTGCTCCAAAAGTAAAAATGTTAGAGATATATAACGATTATCCGTTTCAATCAAATGACGATGGCAGTATTTCAATTCAATCTGGCGATATTAGAGCAGACGATACGCGCAATATAGTCATGTCACTCGAAATTGATGCAGAAAAACCAATGGATTCTTCTGATATAGTAAGCATTGATGTATCCTTCTATAATTTATTTGAGAAAATGCGTTTAGATAAAGCTAGTCGTATGGTTCCTCTTGTCAAAGGTACGACTGACTCTGAACCAGACAAAGAAGTTGTTGTAGAAAGATTAGTTACTTCATCGGCTAAAACTGTAATTAAAGCTGGACGTTTAATAAAAGAAAATGATATAGGAATGGCTCGCACTCTGTTGCAAGCGGCTATTGAGCGAGTTGAGGATAATATCAAATTATCTCCAGACGTTCTTAGTCCAATATTACAAAGATTAAAAAACATAGAAATTAAGCTTAGAGAAAATGCAGCTAATGCTAGTAAGCATTTCATGGCAGAGGGAACCGACCTATACAGTAGAATGGATATCATTGACACTGGTGGTGTTGATGTTCACGATCGTATTTTCGAATACAAAGTCATTGGCGACATCGACTTATACAAATGTCCTGATATCAAAGCAACTGTTCAAGCTCAAATGAGAGATGGATATCGCTTTGTGATATTTGACTTGAGTGATAGTAAGTTTATTGATTCTTCTGCTATCGGAGCATTCATTCAAATTGTTGGATGGCTTCGTAAACGAGGTGGAGAATTTATCGTAACCAATATCGTGGACAGTGTTCGAAAGGTATTCACCATTACCCGCTTAGAAAATCACATCCGTGTTGCTACATCAATGGATGAAGCAAGAGATATTGTAGAATCAATCATTTCTGCTACCTCTAGGTAAACTGTCACCTCTCACATGCGAAGGCTAAGGGCGTGATCAAGCGCAGGGTGGAAGATGTTCGAGGTGACAGTTAGAATTAATCCTTAATAAAATTTCTTGCGTTCTTAATTCGTTTTGCTCTGATCCGAGCGAGTTTTTGCATTTGCCGCTTGTTTAGAAGTTCTCTAGCTTTGAGTCCAAAATCAGGTAGCTGTGACTCACTCGTTAGGTTTGCATAAGATAAATTGTTTTTTGCGAAGGAACTCTTTAAGTTCTCATCCATGTCTGAATAATACATATCCGCCTCCGTGCGTATTTGAATTATATTTGTGTGTTTTTATATATGTTGTAAGGGCTATAAACTTTCATCCTTGAAGTGTCTAGTTACCCTAATATAACTATCGAGATAAATAAAAAATACTTAAGACAAAAAAAATAATTGTACAATTTCTGTACCGTTTTATAATGTACAAAAATAAAGAAATTCTGTCAGATCACATGTG
>JBGAUR010000059.1:0-3894 GCA_044228545.1 Minisyncoccia bacterium
CTTTGCCTTAATAAAAGCATGGGCAAAGGTCTCACACGATCAAAGGGAAAATGCATCTACAAGTGAGGAGGAAAATCAAAGAAAAGCATCTAAATCAACCTACTTTATATTTGAAGAACCAGAGCTTTATCTTCATCCACAAGCTCAGAGAGAGCTTTATTCTTCGTTAAAGCGTTTATCAGAATCAGAAAACCAGGTATTAGTTTCTACACATTCTAGCTCATTTATCGATTTAGAGCAGTATAAATCAATATGTATTTTGTATAAAAATAGCGTAACCGAAGGCACGAAACATCTTCAATGTGTGGAAGATATTTTTACTTCAATAAGTGATAAGAAGAGATTCAATATGACCTATTGGATAAATCCCGACCGAGGCGAATTGTTCTTTGCCAAGAAAGTCATTCTTGTAGAGGGACAAACAGATAAAAGCGTTATTCCTTTTTTAGCGAAACAAATAGGGTGTTTTAGATATGACTACACTTTAATTGATTGTGGATCTAAGGATAATATGCCTCTTTATCAACATTTACTAAATAGTTTTAAACTCCCGCACCTGGTTGTTTACGATGTAGACCATCAATCTGATAAAAATCCTGATGGAATAGCGACTGCCGATAGATCTACTACTGCAATTACGACCGCATTAGATAGTCATTATGGCACCACTATTGAGTTAATTAACGATATTGAAGAAGAAATAGGAATTACGGATAGCGGAAGTAAAAATAAACCTCACATTGCTATGGAACATGTTTCTGACACTTCATTTAGTATTTCAGCGCAATTAAGAACTAAGATTGAACAAATATATAGCTAGATTTTGATTGGAAAAAGGTTCCTGCCTGATCCATGACTCGGAGCCATCTTTCGCTAAAGCTCCAGATGACTAAGCCGTCTAAAGTTGTAAACGGCAGACGGCTGGCGCCATATGTACTATACATACATTTTGTACAGTTCAAAATCTAAAATCTTTTACTACGGGCACAGCCCAAATTTAAAAGAAAGATTTAAAATGCATAATGACGGCTTATCACTATCAACCAAGCCTCATATTCCATGGAAGTTGGTGTGGTACTGCGCATTTCCCAATTTAAAAGGAGCGAAAGATTTTGAACTGTACTTAAAATCTGGATCAGGTAAAGCATTCGCATATAAACGTCTGGTGAGGAGCTTTAAAGAAAGATGATTGTTCTGTTAAGATAGGTATCTGTAGCTTCAGCGAAGGATACCACGCGGGGGAGCAAAGTACCAAACGATGACGACATTGACTAAATAAGGAGCGTATGTTAGCATTGCGCGATGCCAGATTTAGAACGTGGGCCTTCACGACCTCCAATAAAATCGATAGTTGTGGGAAATGACCGAGAGTTTTTCTCTCCTGTTGATAGATTTGTTCCAGAATCACAGAGATTAGAATTCGTAGAATCCGATATTGATGAAGCCGATATGGATTTTATGTGGTTTGGTGATGACAAAATTGTACTATTACCTAGAGCACTTGATCCTGAATTTATATCTGACATCTCTACTCTTTTTGGATTTAAGAATGCTAGACTATTAGTGCCGCATGAAACCGATGCGGGACTTTCAAGTGATATTGTTTCTGATGAGGGTGTTTTTCAGGAGCTCGTTAATGAGATTGATAGAGCAGAAGATGTGCAAGTGGTGCCTTTTGGGTATACTCCTCAATTTCAAGGTTTAGTGGATAACCTGCGATCAAGAGGTGCAAATTTTAGAACGCCAGAAAGCCCAACCGATGAGGGGATTGCGGCTGCGGAATATTTTGAAACAAAAGTGGGTTCACGAGATTTATTACAAAGAGTTAAAGCTAAGCATCCAGAGTTAGATATTAAAATCCCCGAAGGATATGTTTGTGATACAGTTGATGACGCATTATCAAGAGCGGACTATTTCATTGAAAGTGGTAGAGGTGTAGTTTTTAAAGCAAACTCAGGTGGAGCTGGTATTGGTGTGAATGTTTTCAAACAAGAGCAAGTAGACACGCCAGAAAAGTTAGAAGAAATGCGAGGAAAAATCCGTGCTAATGGTCTTTTTCATAATGATAAAGTGGTAGTTGAAGAAAGAATAGATGTAGACTTCAATCACCATGGCGCACATCCTAGCGTCGACGCAATTGTTACTGTGGATGGTACGGTTGAAGTTCAAGCTATTGACGCGATGGTCATTCGTCATGATGGTGAGGAAGTAGGTTTTTATGGATGCGTTGCTGGAAAAGGTTTGTTTGATGAAACACAAGCTGATACACTTAGGAAATTTACTTCTGCTGTTGGAGAAGAATTAAGTGCGGAAGGTTATAGAGGTTGGTACGATACGGATTATATATTAGCAACAGACGGCCAAATATCACCCACCGAGGCTAACTTAAGACGAACAAGTATGAGCTATGTTGTTGATTTGGCAAAACTTTTGTATGGAGATAATTGGGAAGAAGAAGTTTCAATTAGGACAAATGACAAGTTTATAAGACAAAATCTTCATGGTATTTCTTATGCTCAGTTGAAGGAAGCGCTTTCAGATATTATTTATCCAATGGAGGCAGAAAAAGCAGGAGTAGTATTTACTGAGTCAATGAGATCAAAATTTGGAAGAGGTAAATTTGGATATGCGATACTTGGAGATGGTCAGGAACGAACTCGGGAAATTGAACTACTTTTGGAGGTGAAAGTTAATGCTTTGCAATCAGACCAATGACGATTCTTTTTACTTTACGTTTGAAAACCAATTAATTACCTCAATCAAAGTTTCTGTTGCGTCGTCAATTGTTTTAAGGGAAACGCGGTTTTCTGTACTATGATAGTATGTGCCTGGGATAGGCACTCCAAAGTAAAATGTTTTTAAGCCATTCTTATGTCCGTAGATCCAGCTTTCGTCTTCAGTTTGTTCAAAAAATCCGTCTTTAAAATGAATCTTGTCACTAAATTTTGACTTTAGCTGAGTCCAAATTTCAGGTGAAAGATCATATGCATTGGCAATAGATACGGGCTTTCCAAGAATATCCTGCTCTAGGATAGTGTCGACAACTATGACAAGAGTCTCTATATCCAGGGTTTTAGCAGCTGCGTCAGCTCCATCAAAATCAAGCTCCTCATAATTAGTGAGATATACAGGAGTGCCCGTGCGTCGGGATGCCTGATATGAAGCAAATACACCCGCAAAATTGTCAACAAGCCCACTAAGTCCTTTGTCATCCAATTTCATGAACATGATGGGCCGCGCTAAATCGAAATGAGCAGAAATAACAACCTTCATATAGGTAAGCTTAACATATTCTTTGAATTTGCATAAAGTGTCTATCACAAGTTTTTTATGTGGTCAAAGATTATTTGTATGCAAATGATAAAATGAGCAAAGAGACTCTATGTCTATTAACGAGATGTTAAATTCGATTTTGTGGTTCCTGAATGCTTCAACCTGGGGGAGCATTTCTACTGTTTTGGTTCGACTATGATCACCATTTTCAATCTTCGGAATTTTAGCTTTGATATACTTATTACATGGATAAGATAAAAAATCTTGAGGAAAGGGTAGGAAAAATTGAAGCTAGAAATAGTAAGGTTGAACTGGATAAAGCATGGGAAACAAGCTGGACTCGGAAATTACTCATTTCTGTTTTTACATACCTTGCGATAGCTCTTTATTTAAAATTCATTGTTGGAATTGACCCGTGGATTAATGCGATTGTTCCAACGGTTGGTTTTTTACTCTCAACGCTCACACTCCTAGTTTTTAGAAAAATGTGGGAGCGATACATCTACAAAAGGTAATTTACGCGGGGGAGCAATTGAAGTTTTAATGAGGAAGTATATACTTCGATATATGAACAAGAGTGTGAAGCTTGTTGTCGGAGTAGTCATAGCGGTTCTTGCTTTT
>JBGAUR010000005.1:0-20655 GCA_044228545.1 Minisyncoccia bacterium
GTATCTTGGTTATAAATACAATCATTGCAACCAGTGAAACTAGTAGTATTAACCTAGATAGATATTTAAAGGACGACTTGAAGTTCCTCTCAGAGATAACTGATTGATAATAAGATTTATTGTAAATGCTTCCTTTTATTTCTTCTATTATATTCATAAAATTTTTGTTAAAAAATATTAAACTGCCATCCCACGGAGAATTTTGACTCTCTCTTCGACTGGTGGATGAGTAGAAAATAAGTTACCAACCTTTTTACCAAAGGCTCCACTTCCAAAAGGATTTGCAATGTAGAGGTGCGCAATTGCTGTAGATTGCCTCATCATTGGCTTTTGATAACTACCAATTTTTAGGAGTGCGGAAGCAAGTCCTTCTGGATATCGAGTAAGAAGTGCTCCTGATGCATCTGCTAAATATTCCCTTTTTCTTGATATAGCAAGCTGAATAAGGGTCGCAAGTATTGGGGCAAGAATAGACAAAACAATCCCAATTATCATTATTGCACCACTTCCTTTATTGTCACTGTCACGATGTCCCCCAAATAGTGTCATGCGTATAATCATATCTGAAACAATAGAAATAAACCCTACGAGAACGACAGCGACAGTAGACACGAGCATATCACGGTTGCCAATGTGTGAGAGTTCATGAGCTATTACACCTTCCAATTCTGTTTTATTCATAATACCTAGAAGTCCGGTTGTACAAGCTACTACAGCGTGATTTTTATCTCGCCCGGTTGCAAAAGCATTTGGTGCAGGATCATTGATAACATAAATCTTAGGCATAGGAAGACCTGCGGTAATACAAAGGTTCTCAACTGAAGTGTATAGATCAAAATATTTTTCTCTTGTAGCTGGATGTGCCCCTGCAATCGAAAGTGCTATTTTATCTGAATACCAATAGCCAACAACATTCATAATTATAGAAAATGCTACAAAAGCATATAGTATATTTGGATTGCCATACATTTGCGCAAAAACAAATCCGATTCCAATAACTATGATCAAGAAGATGCTCATGAGCATCCAAGTTTTACCTACATTTTTTGATTGTTGTGTATATAGTGTTGCCATATTATTTTATTATCACTGGAATTAATATTTTTTTTATTTTACTATCTCCTCTCTCAGAAGCATCTCTGGGATCATCTGCAGTGATTGCTATATATGCTTTGCCTTTTGGTAAATTAGTAAAATCTATTGACCCTTCTATAGAGACTGGTCCAGACGTCATCCAATCACTAGTGGCTTCTTTTGTAACATCATACACAATTTTGAAATCTTTCTTATCTGAATCAAGGGCTCCAAGACCAAAGTTGCCTTCAAAGAAATATCCTCCTTTAATAGCACCAGTAAAAGAAACTTTCCCAGAAACATCTTGCCCTGGCTTAATAGAGAACGATACTAAATCTTCTTTGTTGCCTTCAACCACAGATTGATTTAAAGGTTTACCATCATACCCTAAAATTTCATTTAGTTTTGGATTTTCTACGGTTAAATTATCCCAATACTCTGCATCTTTAGAATTCATCCCATCATTAAAGACTTCTGTATATTTATCACGATCTTTATACATCCATCGAAGAGCAATGATCATTAAAATAATCAGTATAAGGAGTAACGCAGTATTTAATTTTGACCCAAAAAACCAATATTTTTTATTATTTTCCATGACTTATTTTTTATATACAAGGGTTGCTAAGCCACCACTTGATACACGCTCTTCTGTTGGTTTATCTTTTTCGGACTCATGTGATACAGAAACATGCGCTCTTAGTGTTTCAAATTCTGTAGATGAATCAACAGCCATAGCGTTAAATTTTTCCTTAAGTAAGTTGTAGACAGTTGATTCGAGGTTACTTTTGTTAGTATCAAAAGTTATTTCAAATGCAGTTGTAGGAACTGTCTTAACCCATCCAGAAATTGTTCCAAAAATGCTATCAGTGTCTGAAGCCTTTTCTATTTTTTCATTTAAGTATGGACCAATTATATCTTTAGCGTACTGAAAAAATTTATCTTTTTGGGTTTTTTCTTCTGGTTTTCCACCAGAAAACATTTTATTGTCAGCCATACAATTAGAATTTAACCTGTACTGGCTCCTTTTGTTCACTTCCCTCTTCGAGTTCAAAGAAATCCATATTTGTAAATTTAAACATGCTTGCGATTATGTTGCCTGGGAACATTTGGATACCTGCATTCAAATCACGGACATTGCCATTGTAAAATCTTCTCGCTGCCTGGATTTTATTTTCAGTATCTGATAGTTCATTTTGGAGTTGTAAGAAGTTAGTATTTGCTTTCAGTTCTGGGTAAGCTTCAGCTATACCAAAAAGTCCAGTTAGTGCACTTCCGAGCATTGCTTCAGACTTTGAATGTTCACCCATAGTTTTTGCTCCCATAGCAGCACTACGTGCGGCAGTTACTTTCTCAAATGCAGTGGATTCGTGAGTAGCGTATCCTTTTACTGCATTTACTAAGTTAGGTATCAAATCCCAACGACGCTTTAGCTGTACATCTATATCTGCCCAAGCTTCTTGTGCTCGAGTACGGAGATTAATAAAACCGTTGTATTTCATTACAAAATACAGGACTAAAACGACTAAAATTATAAGTGGTATCATCATAAGATTTATTGATTAATTTATTAATATTACTAGGGTATTATACCAAAAATCCCCTTGCATAACTACAAGAGGATTTTGGCTAT
This sequence comes from Minisyncoccia bacterium, assembly GCA_044228545.1. Taxonomy (GTDB): domain Bacteria; phylum Patescibacteriota; class Minisyncoccia; order Phycocordibacterales; family UBA9973; genus UBA8515. The sequence continues at coordinate 2,708 of JBGAUR010000005.1, forward strand.
TTTTACTACTTTTTATTAGCTTTATTAAACGTTACAAGCAAAGGACTAGCTAGGAATATTGAAGAATATGTTCCAAAGAACATACCAGCTGTTAGCATCATTGCAAAAACCTTAGTTGAAGTTGGACCAAAGAATACTAAACATAGAAGCACAATAATCACAGTCGATGAAGTAGCAATTGAACGGGTATAAACTTGCTCTAGACTTTTACCAACTGTTTCTTCAAAAGTCTTAAAGTGTCCGACGCGGATATTTTCACGAATACGATCAAAGACTACGATGGTATCAGAAACTGATAGACCTAGGACGGTTAGAATAGCAACTACAAAGAGTGTGTCGACTTCTGTTCCGTAAAAATGAGATAGTGCTGCAAATGCACCTACTGGGATCAAAATATCATGGATTAGAGTGACTATTGCTATCATTCCGTATTTCCAAGAAGACACGGGCTTAGAGACTTTTCTAAATGAAAAAGCAATAAAGAAAATTATGCCGAGTGAAACTAGAATAAACGAGAGTATTGATTTACGTACAAGCTCAGCTCCAACTGACGGACCGATTGAAGTAAAACTTTTCTCCGTCGCATCTGTACCTAAAGCTTTTAAAACATTAACTCTTTCTTCTTCAGATATAGCCCTTGTCTTTATACTATAACCAAGTTCCCCTGTTGGCTGAATAATTATCTCTCCAAGAGAAAGTGTTTTCAGTTGAGCGTCTATCGCACTTTGTTCTGGGCGAGCACTTTTGTATTCTATTTCTGAAAGTGATCCTCCTTTAAAGTCGATACCTAGATTTAACCCGAAGTAACTAATAGAACCAAGAGATAAGGCGACTAGAATAATCGATACAATAATGAATATTTTTTTGTGTTTGATTATAAACATATATTATTTTGATTGCACACGTGCAGAAGTTATACCCGACCCGAATAAAAAGTTTGTTAACTTACTTGTCTTTGTAATATTGAGAGTCTTAAGGAAAAGACGAGTAATAGATATAGCAGAAATCATAGAAACAATCACGCCCATCAAGAAAGTAAGGGCGAATCCTTGAATAAGTGGTGTACCAAACCAGAATAAGATAATAGCAGTAATAATACTAGAGGAATTTGAATCACGAATAGAAAGCCATGCTCGAGAAAAACCATTTTTAGTTGAGTCCATTATAGTCCTACCTCCTCTTAACTCTTCTTTAATACGTTCAAATATAAGCACATTTGCGTCCACAGCAATACCTATCGAGATTATAAATCCAGCAATGCCTGCAGCAGTGAGTGTTACTGGTATTAATTTAAATAGAGCAAGCATTATAGCAACATACATAGTAAGAGCAACGACAGCAACAAATCCAGGTAATCTATACCAAACTACTAGAAATATAGCGATTGCTAGAAATCCAATCAGTGCGGATTTTACACCTGCAGCTGTTGCTTGTGCTCCAAGAGTAGGACCAATTGTTTGTGTTGAAATTAAACTAATAGGAACAGGTAGGGCTCCAGAATTTAAACGCCCAACTAGTGTTTTTGCTTCAGCTGGTTTAAAGTCTCCAGTGATTTGAGCTTTGCCACCTGTGATCGGTTCATTGACTGTTGGAGTAGAAATTGGCTGACCATCTAGAAATATCGCAACTGGTTTACCAACATTTTCTCTAGTAATTTTTTCGAATAGTTTAGATCCCTCTTCGTTGAACTGAAGAGATACTTGTGGTTGACCAGTCGTTTGATCAAACTCTAAAATTGCCTTTTCTAAATATCTCCCTGTTAGTTCAGTAGACACGTAAGGGTCTGGAATCTGAAGCGGTGAAGCATTTCCATCTTTATCGATAGTTATTTCTTGAGGAGTGTTTGGATTTGGATTAACTGTTTTAAATTCAAGAAGTGGTGTTTGTCCAATCATAGCAACAGCTTTTGAAACATCAGTAACTCCTGGAAGATCAACTACTAATCTTTCTTCCCCAGCGTTTGAAAATCCACCATTTTGTACTGCTACAATAGGCTCTGAAACTCCAAAAATATTTATTCTGCGTTCGATAACATCGCGAAGTGCATTCATTGAGTCTTGAATCTCGCTTGAACTAACTTTTGAAACGTCTGCATTGTAAACTAAGTGAGTACCGCCAGAAAGGTCTAGACCTAATTTGAATGGATATTTAGCAAGTCCAGTAACTTCCTTTGCAGGATCAACCTTTTTATGAGCCAATTCCGACTTATATACAAAGAAACCAACCCCTACCCCGAGTAATAGTATAAGTAATGCTGTAATTCTTGTTTTCCACATAATAGGGTTATTCTATCGGGTTTTTAGCAAATATGCAACCAAGAAGCCTAAGGCATATCCTCCAATAATATCAATAGGAAAATGTACTCCAGCTACTATCCTAGATAGGCCTATTAGAAGCATAGCTACCAAACAAATGTACCCTAATTTCTTATTTTTAAAGAAAACTGCGAATGCAAAGGAGGCAATAGTCGCTGAATGTCCTGATGGGAAAGCATAACCACTCTCAGGAATAAGAGTATGAATATCTTGAAACAGAACAAAGGGTCGATCTGCTTGTATTAATAACTTTAGTAGATTTGCAAGTATATATCCTGAGATTGTAGCTATGGCAATATTAATTACGCTTTTTGATCTTTGATAGATTAATCTTGAATCAAAACTACCAACAAAAACTCTAGATTGTCGTAATAATATAATAACTATAAAAATAATAAATAAATAAATAAAAGGTTCAGCAAAAAATATAATTAAGGAATCAACCCAGTTGGCTTGGAAAGAAAAATTATGTAGAAAATAAAAAATTGTAGTATTCATAATTATTTTTGTTTTTGCTCCGAAACAGTTAAGACATTTTTGAGTAGCATTGCAACGGTTACCGGTCCTACACCTCCAGGTGTAGATGTAACATACGAAGCAATCCCTGAAACTGAGTCCACATATAAATCTCCGACAACTCCCCCATCTTCTTCTGATGTCCCTGCGTCAATTATAACAACTCCTTTTTTGACTTTATCACCTGTTATAAATTTCCCTTGACCAATCGCAGAAACAATAATATCGGCGTTCTTTAAAATCTCATCTTGATTTTCTGTATCTCGGGTTATAGTTTGAACATCAAGATTATACATTTTTAGCAAATGTGCAACAGGACGCCCAACTAACTTGCCTTGACCTAAAATAACTATTTTTTTATTTTCTAAATCAAAGTTTAGTGAATTAATAACTTCTATACAAGCAAGTGCTGTAGGATACTTGAGTACACCTGAATTATTATAAAAAGCCAAGCTTCCATCTTTACCTAAACAGTCAACATCAAGATCAGGCCTGATGGCGTCGAGTACACCATCCCTATTAATATGAGAAGGGAGCGGTAATTGGACAATGATGCCACACATATTAGGAACATTATTAAGATCTTTTATTTTTTCAATTAATTCTTCTGTAGTTATGGAACTTGGGAAGTGAGCGGCTTTGAATTTTATCCCTACAGATTCCGCAGTACGAGCTTTAATCCTAACATAGCTTGCTGATACTAAATCATCCCCCACTAAGATATCGCAAAATACTGGAGAAAATGGCAAAGACAGAACATCTTCCTTTATTTTAGCAAGTATATCGTCTTTTATTTTTGTGCAGTTAATTATTTGTGTTTCCATTTTATATCCCGAGAAATTCATTTCTCATATCATCTCTATGTGCGACTCTCCTGTAACGATTCATTCCCATTAAAATACCAAGTCCGATAAATTCAGTTAGAATATGCGATCCTCCGTAACTCATAAAAGGAAGTGTGATACCTGTAACGGGCATGATCCCTATATTCATCCCAATATTAATAATAAAATGACTAACGAAATATATAGCGAGACCTACACCAAAAAGTATTTCAAAATTTGTTGATCCTAGCAACGCTATGTGAAGAATTCTCCATATAATCAAACCAAGTAATAATATAAGTATTACCGAACCGACAAATCCCCATTCCTCAGAAAAAGCCGCAAAAATAAAGTCATTTTGGTACTCCGGTAAAAACTTTAGGCGTGACTGGGTTCCAAACCCGACTCCTTTACCTAGAGCTTGTCCACTACCAACTGCGATGGTTGACTGATATACGTTATACCCTGAACCTTGGATATTTGAAAGTGGCTGAACAAAGTTATGTATACGAGCTTTTTGATATGGTTGCAAGAAAAAACTCCACATTATCACAAATACAATAGTACCTATACCTAGGACTAGTAGTAAATGCCTGCGTGATATCCCAGAGACCAATATCATACCTAGCCAAATTAAAAAGATAATGATCGCCCCTCCGAAATCAGGTTGGAGTAGGATCAATAAAAATGGGATGGCGGCATAAATACCGGATATAAAAATGTGTTTGAAATTATCTATTTCAATGTGACGACGAGAGAAGTATTTGGCAAGCATTAAAATAACTACGAGCTTCATCATGTCCGACGGCTGAAAAGAAAAAAATCCAAATGAAAACCAGCTTTGAGCTCCATTTGAAACATGACCACCGATAAAAAGAAGAAGTAACAGAGTAGAAAAAGCAGCAAAAATAGTTACAAGTATCTCGGTCCTTTTTAGAAACCTAAAATCCAAATAAGAAAAAAAGAAGAAAACTACAAAAGAAAGAGTGATCCATACTAACTGGTGAGAGAAATATGGTGTATCTTCTGTAAAAGATTTCATAGTCACAAGCCCTGCTCCTAATACAGGTAAAAGGAAAAGAAAGAGAAGCCAATCAATCTGTGGTAGGCGTAACTTCATATATTTTTAAAAAGATACATTAAACGGATTAATCTGAACCAAGATATCTTTTGTCGCTACATCAAGAGGTAAAGGGTTAGGCCAAGTGAATAAGACTGGTGTTTTGTTATTACTTGGAAGACTATCTTTGTGTGTCTTTGAGACATTGATTGCATTACCGTTTATATCATAAAGTATCGCAACAACATCAAACTCGGGTATTTCATAGACTGACTCATTGTTTACTACTGCAGTTAAGGTAGGACTAGTCTTATCATCCCCCAGAATTATATTCTCTACTTTTATGGGCAGATTGTTAACTGTTGGTTCTTTTTTAAGCCATACGAACGGTGGAGTAAATTCAAACACCACACTTTTTATAGTACTTTGACCAGATTCGAAACGTGGCTCAAGTATGGCAAATTGCTGATTGGGTGGGATAAATGTTGTACCAACTCTACGGCCAATTAGAATATTCTTTGTATCATAAACCTTAAATTCGTAAGATATTTTATTTATAGCTACAGATTTATTTCTGTTTTCAACTAAGGCAACTAAGTTATAAATATTTCCCGTCACAGGAAAAGCCCTCTTCCATAAGATCACTGGCTCAGATACATCTTCGGTGCAAACTCTCTGGCAGATTCCACCGCAGTCAATTCCTTTCTCTCCCCCATTTTTCTTACCATCAGAGCAAGTTGGTTTTTGCGTAAGAATTGGCAAAATCATAATCAAAATAACCACACCGATAACGGCTAGTATTCCTAATATGTATTGCATTTGTCTCCTAGCTGCCCAAGTCATATATCACACATCATACCAAAATTCCGCCCCATTGTGGAGCGGAATTTTAATTTAGTTAAATACTTTGTTCTGGCGACAACCTACTTTCCCCTAAAAGAGTATCATTGGCGTAGATGGGCTTAACTTCCGAGTTCGGAATGTGATCGGGTGTGACACCATTACCAAATCACCAGAACAAAAAATTCAACAATTTTAAATTTTCAATATCAAATGATATCTGAAAACTGAATACTGTAGAACGCAATAATAATGATTTCCATATTTCCTAATAGGAATCGAACGATTAGTACACCTTGGCTAAACACATTACTGTGCGTACACCTAGTGCCTATCAACCTAATCATCTCTTAGGTTTCTCAAACGATTCCTCATCTTGAAGCTGGCTTCGTTCTTAGATGCTTTCAGAACTTATCCATTCCCGACATAGCTACTGGGCAGTCCACTTGGCAGTAGAGCCCACACACCAGAGGTCAGTCCACTCCGGTCCTCTCGTACTAAGAGCAGATCTTCTCAAGAATCAACGCCTGCAGTAGATAGGAGACCAACCTGTCTCACGCATCTATGTTTTACTTCCAATATTTTCGCGTTTGGTAAAAATATCAGAACCACAATTACTTATGGGATCGGACTGTAATATTCTCTAAAATAAATTTAGATATTTCACGTTCAGTCTCTACGGGTGCAAATAAATTTGCTTCCCTCGGTATTATCCTTATTCAGGACTTCACCGATATAAGTGAATTTCTCATACAATAAATTGTATGCCGCCGTGAGTGCACCACAGTGCACACGGTCTTGATCATCAGATTAAAACAGTTTGAAAAAACTTTCATTTTTTCGTGTTCCTCAATTGGTTCAAACTGTCCAAGTCTCAATCAGTTTTCGCTGATTAATCTCTGAACGGTTTGAACCCAGCTCGCGTACCTTTTTAATTAGCGAACAGCTAAACCCTTGGCAGCTTCTCCACCACCAGGATAAGGTGAGCCGACATCGAGGTGCCGAACTCCGCCGTCGATATGAACTCTTAGGCGGAACTAGCCTGTTATCCCTAGAGTAGCTTTTATCCGTTAATCTTCATCCGCATCTAATGCGAAATGTCGGTTCACTATGTTCTACTTTCGTATCTGCTCGGCCAGTACGCCTTACAGTTAAGCTAGCTTGTGCCATTACACTATCGGCACGGTTTCCATTCGCGCCTAGCTAACCTTAATAAACTCCTCCGTTACTCTTTAGGAGGATACCGCCCCAGTAAAACTACCCACCAGATACTGTCTCTCTGCGTTTTTGCCGTAGAGATTAGAACATATAGTCATAAAAATTGGTATTTCACTGACGAGTAGATCCCAACCGAAATCGGAACCATCAAACCTCTCCCAACTATGCTACGTAATACAATCACATGCTCAATATCAAGCTGCAGTAAAGCTTCTAGGGTCTTTTCGTCTATCTGCAGGTAACCGGCATCTTCACCGGTATTGTATTTTCACCGAGCAGGTCTTCGAGACAGTTCTCCAGTCATTACGCCATTCGTGCGCGTCGGAACTTACCCGACAAGGTACTTCGCTCTTCTGTACCCTTAAGAAGGACTCTATCTTCATCCATCTTTACAGATTAGGATGCTTGACGTTGGTCTCTCGTTAATCAAGTTTGGACTAATACTATATTACTATAATACTAGGTAGCTGAAATGGTTCCTGAAATTTTTATTAATTGTTTATCTTTTTCTATAACCAGTCCCAGTCCGTTTTACATTCCATATAAATATGAAATGCAAAACCTTAGGACCGTTATAGTTACGGCCGACATTCACGAGGGCTTATATCAATCACCATATAATATTGCTACTATACAACGTCGATAGTTGACCTTCTCGCATTGGTCAGGCGTCACCCCCTATACATCCTCTTGCGAGTTCGCAGGGAGCTGTGTTTTTGATAAACAGTTGCCAGAGATACTTTCGCTGCGGCCGATCTTAATAAATTAAGAACGGCAAGCCTTATTCCAAAGTTACGGCTGCTTTTTTGCCGAGTTCCTTGAAGACCTCTCACTCGTTCGCCTTGGTCTACTCGACCTGATCACCTGTGTCGGTTTGCGGTACGGGTTCTACTGTATTAACCTTAGATGCTTTTCTTGGAAGCGTGCTTTGTAAAATTTATCTAGGCGAACCTAAACATTTATGCGCTGCTTGGATAGCCCACACTAAAGTGGTCTCTTCCGGATTTTCCTAGAAGATATCCTCACGGTACAAACTCAAATCCAATAATGAGCTTTACATACTACACTCCGTCCCATCTTCGAATACAATAGAAGTGCTGGAATATTAACCAGCTGTCCATCGAGTGCGGCTTTCGCCATTCCCTTAGGACCGACTAACCCTGGGATGATCACCATTGCCCAGGAAACCTTGATCTTGCGGCGGGAAGGGATCTCACCTTCCTTGCGGTTACTTGTGCCAACATTCTTACTTCCATACGCTCCACTATGGGTCACCCCTTTAGCTTCGACGCTGTATGGAATACTCTCCTACCACTTAAAATTTTCGAAAAAACTTTAAATCCTCAATTTCGGTATTACGTTTAGCCCCGATTATTTTCGGTGCGAGATCTCTTAGTGAGTGAGCTGTTACGCTTTCTTTAAATGATGGCTGCTTCTAAGCCAACATCCTCACTGTCAGAGAAATCTCACCTCCTTGTTTTGCACTTAACGTAAATTTAGGGACCTTAATTAGAGATCTGGGCTGTTTCCCTTTTGGCTGATGGAGCTTCGCCCCCATAGCCTAACTGCCGTGTTGTGGCTCTTGGTATTCGGAGTTTGATAGGTGTCGCGAGATTGCTCCCTGTCGAAACCTTCCAGTGCTCTACCCCCAAGAGGAACACACGACGCTAGCCCTAAAGCTATTTCGGAGAGAACCAGCTATTACGAGGTTCGATTAGCTTTTCACTCCTTACCACAGGTCATCCGATAGTATTGCACGGCTAACCGGTTCGGACCTCCCCCCATCTTTCGACAGGGTTCATCCTGCCCATGGCAAGCTCACCTCGCTTCGGGTCTTATCTAGACTACATCAATTGTTCGCGCTATTAACACTCGGTTTCCCTAAGGCTCCACTGTTCTAACAGCTTAGCCTGCAGCATAGATAAACTCGTTGGCTCATTCTTCAATAGGCACGCCGTGACGGCCAGCACTAAATTTTCGAATTTTCAAAAACTTAGTGCTGACCGCTCCGACTCCTTGTAAGTATATGGTTTCAGGTCTATTTCACTCCCCTCATCGGGGTTCTTTTCACCTTTCCCTCACGGTACTAGTTCACTATCGATCTAAAAAAGTATTTAGCCTTGCCAGTTAGTTCTGGCGGATTCGCTCAAGCTATTCGTGTCTTGAGCTACTCAAGAATGACAATCAAAGAGACATGTTATTTTCGATCACCGGGCTATCACCGTCTACGGCACTTCTTTCCAGAAGTTTAATCTAACAACACATTTTGTAACTCCTCTAGATAAATCTACATTGTCACCTTACAACCCCGGCAAATCACACAACTTACGATTGATAAAATCATACTCTGTGTGATATGCCGGTTTGGGCTCTTTCCTTTTCGCTCGCCGCTACTCAGAAAATAAATATTTTTCTCTTTTCCTCCAGGTAATGAAATGTTTTACTTCCCTGGGTATGCATCTTGATATCAAGTATCAAGATAATTACGGTTTACGTAATTGGGTTTCCCCATTCAGAAACTTCCGGATCACAGGTTGCTAGGCACCTCCCCGAAAAATATCGCTGCCATGCTACGTCTTTCATCGCCTTTTTTAGTCTAGGCATCCACCATATACTCTTAATTTCCTATTAGGAAATCTGAAAACCATCTTCTTTTCTTTTTCAAGAAAATTAGACGGTGCACACATTCTCGGGAACCGCTTCCTCTAATGTGTGTACACTTTTTTTATTATTGCGTCCTGTTTCCGATCCTGATTGAAAAGACCCTGACAAAAAATTGTTAGGATAACAGTGGATCGGAACAGCATTCAGTTTTCAAATATCATTTTCGACGTCTAGTAACAAAAAATCCGCCTCTTGGCGGACAAAGCAAAACCATTAGAGGCTTAACTTCTCCGCAGTTTTGGATGATTTTTATTCATTAACATCGTGGGTGTATTCTATACCAAGGCTGGAATTAAGTCAAGCTTTATCCTCCTCTTTAAAACCAATGTTTTAAGGACTTATTCCCTCATAGAAAAACCCCCTATTTTAGGGGGTTTTTCTATGTAGAACTCTTTATAGTAAAGAGATTACATTGACATATTGTTAGTGAAACGATCGATTGCTTTAGAAGCAGCTTCTTTTCCACCAAGTCCAAATGCGAGGCCACATGCGATAGCAAGAGCAGCGATAAGACCTGTAAATAGAATTTGCATAAATGAACTTGCGATACCAAGCTCTGATAGAGCGATGATAAATGCGAATGTCCAGATTGCATATCTAGTGATAGAACCTAGCATATTTGCAGATCGTACGTTTGCTGCTTGTGCCGAAGCTTGTACTAATTTCTTCATTGTGTCAGAAATAACTGTCGCAATTACCAAAACTAGAGAAGCAATGATTACCTTAGGTAAGTAGAACAATACTGCTTCACGTAGGAAGTCGTTGACCTGTGTAAGGCCCATGATTTCAAGTGATGCCATTAAGAAGACAACAATTATAAACCATTTCACAACGCCACCGATAAACCCACCGACATTTAATTTCATGCCAGCACGATTCAATAATTCAGATGCACCAGCGCTTTCAAAAAGCTTGTCGAGCTTTAGAGCATTTAAAACTTGTGCTACTGCTTTACCGATAACAGATGCGACAACCCAACCGATAATGAAGAGGATTAATGCGCCTAGTAGACTAGGTACGAAGTGAATAAATCCACCCCATAGATCCATAAGAGATCCATTAAAGAACTCTCCCCAACTTTGTATAAACATCATAATAATATAAATACTTCTAATAAATAATAATAAGGGTACTTACAAAGCTTCGACCTTCAAAGTACTCCTTTTATTATACCAAAAATGGCTATCTTTTAGAAGCATATGTGGATAACTGTTCGTTGTCCAAAAGCTTCATATGGGGTAGGTCTAGGATGTCACAAACTAGCTTGTCATACATATCTAAACGATATTTAAACTCTTCTGTATCAAGTACTACATAATCAAGCTCCTTGCCAATTTCCGCCTCAAGACCTTTGATGACTTGGTTTAAAATATTCTTCTTTATCCTGTCCCCTACGATTAGTAGATCTGCTCTACTTTTCTCGTCACCTATAAATACTCCTGATACTACCATCATCTTTATCTTCCCTATCTGTTTAAAACGAGAAGTTAGATCATCTTGCATTAAAAGGTTTGGATCTATAAGTAGATCTTTAACTGCAGATATATACTGGAAGCTTGGATTGAGTTGCCAAGCTGAAACTTTTTTCTTGCTACGGACTCCTTCTTTTATTAGAGACCTTGATTTAATAAAACCCATAGCAGAAAGTGCATTGATTTCTTTTCTTGCATTTGGTTTTGTCACACGACTTCGACTAGATACATCTTCCACATCAAAAGCAGTGGCGCCATTTAATAGAAAAAGCCTCATGATCTTTACTCGGGCATGTCCCCCTAGGAGTTTTGCTAGTGTTTCCATAGCCCCCAGTATACGCCAACAAAAAACACCCCGCAAGGGGTGAATTTTGGATAGAGAAATTTTTAAAGTTACCTTATTTAAGTGTGACTTTACCACCTGCCTCCTCAATTTTCTTTTTAAGATCTTCTGCTTCGTCTTTCTTAGCACCTTGCTTTAGAACTGAAGGAGCGCCATCTACTAAGTCTTTAGCTTCTTTAAGACCAAGACCTAGAACTTCTTTAACAACTTTCATAACTGCGATCTTTTGTTCGCCAGCTTCTGTAAGTTCAACTGTAAATGCATCTTTTACTTCAGCTGCTTCCCCTGCTGCTGCAGGTCCTGCTACAGCTACTGCTGCTGCTGATACACCGAACTTTTCTTCAATAGCTTTTACTAATTCATTTAGTTCAAGCACTGAAGCATTTTCTAATTCTGATAAGAATGAATCAAATTTTGCCATAATAATTTAAATTAAAACTGATAATACTAAGCGTTCTTTTTGGTAGCTATTGCATTTACTGCGATAGCCAGACTCTGGATTGGACTCTTGAGTAAGAATGCAATTTGAGAAAGTAAAACTTCTCTACTTGGGATTGTAGCGATTGATGTCATCATAGCGGCATCAACATACTTCCCTTCGTAAACTCCACCAACGATAGAAACATTTTCTTTGTGTGTTTTTGCAAATTCGTAAACTCCACGTGCAGGTGTGATCGGATCAGTACCAAATGCTACTGCGACCTGACCAGCAAGTTCTGGAATTTCACCTTCGATGGACTTTGAACCAAGAGCTCTTTTTAGAAGAGTCTTCTTAGCTACAGTGTAGCCAACATTATCCTTTTGCAAAGATCTACGTAGAGAGTTTGCATCAGCAACTGTCAGCTTGTCAAATTTAACAAATACTACTGATTCTGCATCTTTTAGAGATTGCTCAATATCAGAAACTATTTCTTCTTTTTTTGCTTTTTTTAATGCCATATTTTTAATTGAGATTAAAAATAAAAAATCGACCAAACGGCCGTATCCAAATCACTAAAGATTTTTGAGATACCTCGGTAGGGCTTATGGGTTTGCCTACTGTCTACGGCGTATGAGAATACATTATCAAATTGTGAGAAATTGTCAAATGAAAAGACGGCTCCTTTTGCAAGGTGCCGCCCGATGTAAGCCAATGTTAAATTGACCTTCTTTCCAAAATTAGAAAGTGTCGTAAAGGAGATTCCCACTTTGGAAAACTCGGTGGCAAAACAGCATCTGGCCCGTTTCCGGACAATACTGATTTCCATCATGATCACTTACTAATTCAGGCAGTGGCGGAAATCCGGTTTTGATATCTACCACTACTGCATGTTGTTGAGGAACGACTTCCTCTTTTTCTTCTAAGACTGTTGCTGTGTTCTGCATCAAAGATCAATTTAAACGGGTTATAAAATGGGTTTCATTATACACGAAAAATATACTATTGTCAAAACACCGTATTGCTACGGTGTTTTGTTTGTTGGTGATTTTGTATTTGGAGCGGGTTTTTTTGTTGTGGTAGTTTGAGTTGATTTTGTATCTATTGGAATCTTTGTCGAACTTTCTATTTCCACTACAGGAACTTCGGCTTTTACATCTACATCTCGCCCTTTTAGTGAGTCGATAAAAACAAGTGAGATGAGTCCAAAAATTATCACCCCGCAGAATCCAAGTATTACTTTAAACAAGTGTCGGTTGAACATGAGAGTATTATAACATGCTTGTCATTTTTATCCCCAGTGGTTCCCTGTTTTATTTGGTATGTGATAAAATTTAGATAAATAATTTTAAAAAGTAAACCAAATCTTTTAAAACTAAAACTATTACAATGAAAAAGTTATTCCTGCTTTTTGTTTTGGGCTATATGCTAGCCCAAAATACTTTTGGACAAGGGGTTGCTATCAATACAACTGGTAGCGGTCCTGACTCTTCGGCAATGTTTGATGTATCCTCAACTAATAAAGGAATATTGATCCCGAGGATGACAATGGCACAAAGAAATCTTATCCCCGCACCCGCAAATAGTTTGCTGATATTTCAGACAGATAATGACAGTGGGTACTATTACTACAATGCACCGAGTGCTGTGTGGCTAAGGTTTGCGACCTACCAATCCGGACAAAATCCGTTCGGAACTTGTTTAAGCATAATTCCACAACCAGCATTCCCGACAATAGAACCGTACCCTTACGATAATTTAAATTCTAATACTACTGCTCACATCGGCCAGGTGATAATCCCTTTTGGAATAAATGTAAATAAAATAACTGTTATCAGTTACTATACAGTGATAACTCCAGGAAAAGTAAAGGTGGGTATATATAGTGAAAGTGGCTTAAAAATTTTTGAGGTTACTTCGGACACAATTTCAAATATTGGTCCTGTAGTAATTAATCTAAACTCTGTGTCCTACATAAGTCCCGGTAATTATTATGCAATGATTTTGCCTGTAAATAGCGCAAATTTATATTTGGGAACTTATCGTAGTCATGGGCTTAGCAGTTTTATAACAAATCCTGCAGCAGGAAACATTTTGCAAGGAGAAATAACAGTTGGTGCAAATACTCTACCGGCTCAATTTTCGCCAACAAGTATATCTTATGCAGAAGGAAAATGTCTTATTTTTAGATTAAACTGAATTGGAGTTGGGTGGTAATTACCACCCAATTTTTTATTTTACACATACAAAAAACCACCCAATTGGGTGGTTTTTTGTATTCTAAAGTCTAAACTAAGAATTGGTTTCTATACAGAACTAGATTAACTAGTGATGTATTGATAACCAGTTTGATAGTTTTGAGCTGGAAGAAGATTTTGACTAGAAGCACCTGCTGATAGACCACTATCAGTAAATGTTTGAGCCTGGTTCAACTGTACGCGGTATGAGCGAGCAGCTGTTGTAGGTGTAATCATAGTTACTGTTATAGTGAAGTGTTTAGCTACAGCACTATCTAGACGGAATCCACTACCTTCAATCAACGCATCAGATGAAGCAAGTGTGTATACACATGATGTACATGTATTAACATTTGTAGTCGGAGCAGTTGAATCTTGGAATGATAACGCGAATGCATTTGTACCACTAGCAGTACTTGCTAATTGTACTGTTTGACCAACATATAATGTTTGACCAAATGCAGTTGCAGTTACAGGAATAGTGTATGTTACAGAAAGAACATCACCAGCATCTGTAGTTGTTGTTATGCTTGGAGCACCCATTGCAACATTAACACCATTAATACGAAGTGTCATTACATTACCAATCGCTGAGCCGATTCTGTATGTTGCACCAGCTGTAAGCTGATCACCATTTGAATCGTTAACAGAGAAGTTGCCAGTCAATAATGCATCTGCATTAGTGAATGAAGCTGTAAGAGTTTGACCTTCTGAGTAGTTACCAGAAACTTGTTTAAGATCAGCAACAATAGTGAATTCAGCAGTTGAACCTGAAGAAATCATATTATTAGGAGATGACAAGTTTGAGAAAAGGTAACCAACAGTTGTTGTAGTAGCAATTGTAGTATCTGCTGGGTCAATAGCACCACCAGTAACTTCATATACAGCTGAACCATCAACTGAATCTAAAAGATCTGTACCCTTATAAAGTTTAAGTGAGTTAATTTTTGCAGTAACTGCACCTGAACTTGAAACTATCTGAATAGGAACCTTACGTAGAGTCAAGTTAGAGTTTGTAGCTTTAACTGTGAATTTAAGTAGATTCACATTATTTGTTGCTGATGTATTTTGAACAGTAACAACTGTTGAAGCAGGATTTGATCCAGCAAGATTAAGTTCTGCCTTAACGCCATTTGCTGAGAATTTACCGAAGGTAAATCCAACATTAGAACCTGTAAGTGTACCTACGTTTCCAGATGAAGCGTTATATGTATCATATGAACCATCTGGTGAAGCTGCACTTAAACCACCATCTGGGAATGTAACTGCCCAGTTAGCGTTTGTTGCGTCATTTGTATCAAGTGAACCATTAGCACTTACAGAAACATAGAAACGACCAATCTGATCTTGTGCAACATTTGCAGTTAGACCTGAGAAGTTGAATGTGTATGTGTCATCTGAAGTTGCACGGTCAGCTTGAGCAACTGACATAGTTGCTAACTTTGTAGAACCCATCCATAGTGAAGCACCAGTGATGTATTTAGCAAGATTTGCTGATGAACCACCAGTATCAGTGTTTCTCATAGCAACACGAACACGATTAACATTCTGAGATGAAAGACGAGCTGTTGCACGGAAACCAGCAACAACCTTATCCATTTCTGATTCGTAAACTGTTGAAACACGGTTTGAAGAATCAGAAGATATATCAGCTAAGTAACCATTTGTTCCTGTTGAAACTGTATTTGACATAGCACAAGCTGCCCATGTTGGAGCAACTGGAACTACAGCAACATATCCTGCTGGACAGTTTCCTTGTGAAACTGGAGGAGTTGTTGTTGTACAACCATTAGCAGCCTTAGCTTTTGACATATTACCGAATACACCGTCAGCTGTTAGGCCCATAGTTGCTTGCCATGCCATAACTTTAGCTTTAGTCATAGGACCAAAACTTCCGTCAGCAGTAGCACCTACGCAAGTTTGAACTGCTTTAACATATTCACCCTTGCTTCCTACTCTCAAAGTTGAAGGACCGAAATCCATAGCAGCTGATGCTGTAAGAGCACCGAAAACTACTAGAGTTCCAACCAAAAATTTGAAAGCTTTTGATTTAATATTTAACATAATTTTTATAATTGTTATGCACTTTTAAATTAATTTCGACTAATCCCAAAACACGACTAATAAATATGTAAGTGTTGAAGGAAAAAATTAATACGCGTGCATATCTTTTTCTCTCGTTGAATAATCTCTATCGAATACCCAACAAGAATTTTAATTTCAAACAATTTGCATTTCAATCATCCTCTCTATCAAAAAAGATTTTTGAAACGAAACCAGTTGAATGCGAACTAAATAAATCTGCCTATCTTCATTCCTTGATTACTCAAAGAACATAGACAAGCATATCTGCCTTGTCGACAGGGCCGATACCACACTTTGATTTTTAACTTTTACTAATCAACTCTTCTCTTTTTTTCTAATACTTCTCTATCAAAAGATGTAGTAAAAATGAGTGGAGCGAAAAGGAAAAATAAAAAGTTAAAGTGGATCGCGACCAATGAAATCTAAACTATAAATACTCAAACAAATTACGAATAATCTGTAAAAATATTTAGGCTATTATCCTCTTGGTATTAGAGAAATAATAGTATTAAATTTTCAATGATCGCCCCTTATATATGCTGATTTCTCAACCTATAAGGGATAAAACAATATTAGCATATCAGGTGAAAAAACACCAGTGCTAATATGCCATAGCATTATATACTACGCCCATATAAATACGCAAGAAATATATAGATAAATGTGGATAACCCTGTGATTATAGGGCTTGATATTTAGACCAACGTTTGGAACCATTTTTCTTTATCTGGCTTTTGTCTACAAGGGAGTTGAGCTCACGCTGAATTGTCTTTTCAGAACAGTCTGTAAAAGCTACTGATATGTCTTTGATTGAGACTCCTTCTTCATATCCTACTTTATTCTGCTTGTCTTTGATTAAAGCTAATATCTTGTCGGATCTTTCTTTCTTACTGATAGAATCAGAAACGCTTGTCTTTGTCTTTTTTATTAAGGACATATTACTAAAGGACATTCCATATTCTGTCCTTTTGTCCTTTATATTATTTTTAAAAGACATTGGTCGATTATTACTAGGATTTTCTTCTATCGGACGAGGTAGATCGAACATCTCTTGGTTTAGAGTGAAACTAAAATGCTTATCTTTGGAATCGTTGAGATTGAACTCAGATATTAGGTTGATCAACTCTTTTTTAAGGATGGAAGTATTCATTTCTGATATAAAACCAATGGTGCAGGATATCTCTATAAGAGATAGTATTTCGTTGATATGAGATAGGGTTAGATCTGTCTGATTTTTCTTATCTATTGGGGAAAGATTGTTTATCTTATACATGTCTGATAGGAGCTCTACTCCAAGAAGTCGGATCTTGCATTTGAGAGCATCATCTGTATCCATGCAATCAGTCACCATATATAGGGCTGTGACAAGCTTTTCTGTCTTTTTGTTTATATAGTCGTAAATAGGGTTGTTTACCAAGGATTTAGCACCAATAGGACTAGTCTGTCCGTACGAATTTACCCCTTTATTTGATGTGTCTTTTTGGTAATCCATATGTCTTTTTAGTGTCCTTCACCTGACTTATATCTAAAAATTGTGTCTTTAATTTGTCCATTATATACCCAAAAAAATAGAATGCAAATGTTTATACTTTTTTAGTGAACACTCTCAATGCACTTCCACAATTTTGACTAACAAAAAAGTCCTCGGATCTCCTGTCCATAAGCAAGCTCTAGGCAGGCCAGACATTTTTTCTTAGTCAAAATTGTTTTAGAAAAATAATAATGTTTAGGTAAAATCATATGATATAATGTACAGATATTATGGCAAAAAAAGATGTTGATGAAGATCTAGAAGACGAATCCCCTACTAAAAAAGGTAAGGGTAAGAAAGGAAAGAAGAGCAAGATAGAATTGAAAGACGAAACCAGGCAAAGCATCTGGGGAGTTGTTCTCCTCGTGTTTGGATTTTTTGTACTCCTTTCTATGTTTAAAATGGCTGGTGTTGCAGGAGAATAC
>JBGAUR010000005.1:20665-27335 GCA_044228545.1 Minisyncoccia bacterium
AGTTTCTTGGTTTTGGATTTTATATCCTGCCAGTCTTACTTGTCATAGTCGGCGTATCTTTTATGAAGAATGGTAAGCCCCAAGTAGCTAAACTCCACGCAATAACTTCAATACTAGTATTACTATCAACTCTAGGAATAATGGATATAGCAGTAAATGGGTCCGGTGCATCGAGCAATATAATTCTAGGTGGATACCTAGGTGCACTATCATCCTTTCCGTTCGTAAAGCTTTTTGGAATATATGCAGGCATACTGATCCTTGGAGCGATACTAATCGTCTCCCTTATTATGCTTTTTGACGAGAAGCCAAACCTTATAACATTTTGGAAAAAAATAGTTAGCTTCTTCAGACAGGATTTAAGAATACCTAAGATAAACATAAAAAGTGGTGGAGAAAATATTGATATAGAAGAAGTAGAGGAAATCCCTGAAGAAGTAAAGAGTGAGACTAAAGAAACCGAATCACTTCAATATGATGAGAGTGAAGTAAAAGATGATGACGAAGAAAAATTCCCGGTAAAGAAAAAATTCCATACGGCTTATACCCCTCCCCCACTCGCACTACTTGAAAAAGATAAAGGTAAACCGAACGTTGGAGATTTGAAAGGCAATATGAATATCATCCAGCGTACACTTTTAAACTTTGGGATATCAGTTGAGATGGATGAAGTAACTATTGGACCAACTGTCACAAGGTATGCACTTAAGCCTGCACAAGGTGTAAAGCTATCACGTATCGTCGGACTTCAAAATGATCTATCGCTTGCACTTGCTGCCCACCCTATTCGTATCGAAGCACCTATTCCTGGTAAATCATTAGTAGGTATCGAGATACCAAACAAGGTCAAATCCACAGTAGGACTTGCGACACTTCTAGGAGATGATAAATTCCAAAATTCACCGAAACCTCTAACTATTGCTCTTGGCCGAGGCCTTTCTGGTAAAGCAATGTTTGGAAATCTTGCTAAAATGCCACACATGTTAGTGGCTGGTACAACTGGTTCTGGAAAATCTGTGACTATCCACTCAATCATCACATCACTCTTATATAGGAATGGTCCGGAAGATTTACGATTAATAATGGTTGATCCAAAACGCGTCGAGCTCACGCTGTATAACAAGATCCCTCACCTGCTCACACCAGTCATTACTGATCCAAAGAAGACAATCCTCGCACTAAAGTGGGCAGCGAAGGAAATGGATCGCAGATATGATATCCTCCAGGCTGAATCTGTGCGCGATATCGAATCATATCATTCGACAGTATATAGTAAATCAAAAAATGGAGAAGCTGAGAGGATGCCTTATATAGTAATAGTCATCGACGAACTTGCGGATATCATGCAAGCATACCCAAGAGAACTCGAGAGTGCGATAGTACGCCTAGCGCAGATGTCTCGTGCTGTAGGTATCCACCTTATCCTTTCGACTCAGCGACCATCTGTAAATGTTATCACTGGACTTATTAAAGCCAACGTTCCTACTCGCGTAGCTCTTCAGGTGTCTTCACAAATTGATTCAAGAACTATTCTTGATCAAGGTGGTGCCGAGAAGCTCCTTGGTGCTGGAGATATGTTGTATGCTTCGGGCGAGATGTCACAGCCAGAGCGTTTACAGAGTGCATTTATATCTGAAGAAGAAGTTAAAAAAGTGGTAGAATATTTAAAGAAGGCCTATATGGATGAATTGCCTGATACTATAGAACTCTCAGGTTCTATAGAAAAGAATGGAGGTGGACTATTTAGCGACAGTCTTGAAGGTGGTGAAGATGACGACTTGTATGAAGATGCCAGGACTACCGTAATCGAAGCAGGAAAAGCATCTACATCGTATTTGCAAAGAAAGCTTGGAGTTGGATACGCTCGTGCTGCAAAATTGATAGACATGCTTGAAGAACGTGGAGTGATAGGACCAGGCAACGGTGCAAAACCTCGTGAGGTAATAGAGAAACCCATGGATCACACAGTAGGTGTCGAAGAAAGTATGTAAACAAAATGAAAGCAACAAAAAACAAAAGCATAAAATGGTGGCTAGGTATTGGATCATGTATCGTGCTTTTTGCTTGTATCGGAATTTTTGCTTATATGAAAATGGATTTTCTTTTTAGAGGTGTAAAAATCAGTGCCTTGATAGATAAGAGTGACATCTCTCCCCTTGTCAAAGTAATCGGTAATGCTAAGAACGCAACTTATATCAGTTTAAACGGCAGAGAAATATTTATAGATAAAGAAGGAAATTTTTCAGAAAATGTTGCTCTTCTTCCTGGACTATCAGTGATTACACTTTCTGCTGAAGATAAATTTGGCCATATGGATGAAAAAAAATTGGAAGTAATGTATCAAGAAACCACTGGGGTTGTCGCTATTGGTAATACTATTATTAATACTAATTAGTTATTCACAGGTCTTTTGTTGACTGTGAACGAGCGTTCACTTATAATTATATATTATGCAAAAGAAAGCAAAAAAAGAAGCAAAAGAAATAGGCGGAGCAATTGAGGATACAATTAAATCAATTCAAACAAAGTTCGGTGAAGGGGCAATCATGAAGTTTGGCGACTCCCCTAAAGTCGATATAGATGTCATCCCTACTGGATCTATCGGGCTTGATATGGCGTTAGGTATAGGAGGAGTTCCCCGTGGACGTATGATTGAAATATTTGGCCCAGAGAGTTCTGGAAAGACTACCCTTGCACTTCATATAGTTGCAGAGGCTCAGAGAAAAGGTGGAGTTTGTGCATATATTGATGCCGAGCATGCAATGGATCCAGAATATACAAAAAAACTTGGAGTAAATATCAAAGACCTTTTAATATCCCAGCCAGACAACGGTGAACAAGCACTTGAGATAACTGAGAGCTTGATTCGATCTGGAAAGATAGATGTGATTGTTGTCGACTCAGTAGCAGCGCTCACCCCTCGCGACGAGATAGAGGGAGATATGGGTCAGTCACATGTGGGTAAACAAGCTCGTCTAATGTCTCAAGCACTTAGAAAACTAACAGCGATAGTTGCAAGATCAAAAACTGTTGTCATATTTATAAACCAGATCCGTATGCAGATAGGTATAATGTTCGGCAATCCTGAAACTACTCCAGGAGGAAAAGCTCTAAAGTTCTATACATCTATCCGTCTCGACATTCGTCGCATTGCACAAATCAAAAAGGGTGAGGAAGTTGTTGGTTCTCGTACAAGAGTGAAAGTAGTAAAGAATAAAGTAGCAGCTCCATTTAAACAGACAGAATTTGATATCCTATACGGTGAAGGAATCTCTCGTGAAGGTGAAATCATGGCGCTTGGTGAAAAGCTTGGAATCATTTCTAAATCAAGTGGCGCAGTATTTACATATTTAGGGAGTAAGAAAGCTCAAGAAAAAGGTCCAGTTGAGGAAATAAAATTGGGACGAGGATATGATGCTGCGAGAACATACCTACGTGATAACAAAAAACTATCTGATGAAATACTAAAAGAAGTGCGTGGACGCTTTGATGAAATCCAAGTAACTTCTGCTAGTGAATAAAAATAACCGCCCTGGTGGACGGTTAAGAACAACGTAGGATCTTTAAAGTTTTTACCATGTTTTTTTGAAACGATCAAAAGAATTTGCCAGTAAAAAACACAGTACTAATCCAACAAACCCAGAGACCAGCGATATAATAATAATCCCTGGGTAATTTCTTGTACTACTGGTCTGCTCTGTTATCTGCCAAGCAAGCCAAAAGGATGTGGTGTAAATTGAGAAACCGGCCCACATGAGACCTTGTTCGGGGTTAGGAATTCTCAATTTAACTAATGAACGGATTATGTATCCATAAATTATTATGGTAACAACCCAGGTCGCTTCAAAAACAAGCAACTCTTTGAAAGTGTCAGGCCAAAAAAGTTTGGCTGTACAAATAGCCGACATAGCTATTAAAAGTACATTTATAAATAACTTCATAACAAAAGGTTTTCGTGAACAATTGAGCTCATTTTGCACATTAATAAACCTATTGTCAATGGCTTGAAAAAGCATATCTAATAAGCTAGAATAGCCAAATGTTAGAATACAGCGAAATAAGAGAAAGAAAAATTATTATATTCGAAGATGAACCATGTGAAGTCATGGAAGCTCATGTTGCACGTACACAACAAAGGAAACCTCAGAACCAAGTCAAACTAAAGAGTTTACTCTCTGGTCGTACATGGAACACAGTTTTTCATGCATCAGACAAAGCAGATGAGGCAGAGATAAATAAAAAAGATGTAAAATTCCTTTATACCAATAAAGGAGAGTACTGGTTCTCAGATCCAGAAAATCCTAAGGATAGATTCAAGCTAGATGAGAAAGTTCTAGGAGATTCAGCAAAATATTTAAAGGCAAATGAAAACGCAACTGCCTTAGTGTGGGACAATGATGGTGAAGAGCAGATAATCAGTGTAAAAGTACCAGTTAAAATGGAGTTTGTAGTGAAAGAAGCTCCTCCATCTATAAAAGGTAATACCGCAAACGGCGGAGGAAAGATTGTTACTCTTGAAGGTGGTATAAAGCTAAGCGTTCCATTCTTCGTAGAAGCTGGGGATACTATCCGAGTAAATACCGAGACAGGTGAATATGTAGAAAGAGTTTCTTAAGGTTAGATAAAACCCGCAATTGCGGGTTTTATTTTTGCATACTTTTTAGAACTTGTAAGTACATGTCCTCTACGATTTTCTCCTGCGCTTTGCCTGTAGTCACATAGTGGTCGAGTCCTGGAGCAGAGTTCACTTCAATAACAGAATATTTTCGGGGTTTATCAGCTATATCGCCATCTATCATTAAGTCTACTCCGCATATACGAAGACCCATATCTTTTGTGAGTTTTATAGCAATCTTTTTAAAATCTTTATGGATACTGTTTGTAACATCCACAGAGTCCCCTCCAGTGGAGAGATTCGCATTATCAAGCAAGAAAACTTGTTCTTTTTTATTTGGAATCCAGCTTAGATTTTTATTTATAACTTTCAACTTAGATTTTATGCGGAGGTCGTTTATTTCTATATTTATACCTCTTTTTATTTTTATGAAATATCTTTTCTTTTTTTCTAGGAGTTTTTTTATAGAGAGCTTACCATCCCCAATCACTGACAACGGTATTCTCTGGTACGCAGAGATTATCCTATTATCTAGAACTACTATCCTATAATCTCTACCTTTGATATATTTTTGAACTAAAGCCATCCGGTCATTCTTAAAAACTTTATTCATGGCCTTATAAAACTCTACTTTGTCATACACTAAAGCTACATCTACACCTTGGCTTCCACTATTGGGCTTTACTATTACTGGGAAACCGAGTTTTTTAGCATATTTATACCCTGCGTTGATATCTTCTTTTGATTTGATTGTCTTTGCCCACACTGGTGAACAAAAAGCTTTTCCTTCTATCGTCGGGTAACCCATGCCTTTCATAAAGAAATTTGCATAGTCTTTATCTTTTGCAACTTCAGAGGAACCTAGAGGATTTAGGTCGACACTATTGAATCTTGAATATTTACGCTTTCCATTTTTAAATGTAACTTGAAATACTATCCCCCATTTTGGCTCAGATAAAACACGTGCACCAATTTTGGGCGCAACTTTTCGCAAGACTTTTTCTAGAAAAATTTTATCTGGTTTTTTAGCCACAGATTATAAAAGAAAATCCCCCATACAGGGAGACATTCTTTGTAAATTATTCAACGACTGTGATTCCTGCAGAGCGAGCAGAACCCTCTACTATCTTCATTGCACCTTCAATATCTTTAGCATTTAAATCTGGCATTTTTTTCATAGCAATTTCTTTCACTTGAGCCTTTGTGATCTTGCCTGCTTTTGATGTATTTGGTTTACCAGAACCTTTCTCTATTCCCGCTGCTTTGAATATTAGGCCTGCAACTGGGGGGGTTTTAACTTGGATATCATAAGTACGATCTTCGTAAACAGATATTACGCATCCGACAGTTTCTCCTGCCATACTTTGCGTCATCGCATTAAACTTTTGACAGAATTCTGCAATATTTACTCCGGCCTGACCTAATGCTGGACCAAGTGGTGGTGCAGGTGTTGCCTTTGCGGCTGGTATTTGTAATTTTACTTTTTTTGTTATTTTTTTTGCTGCCATATATTTTTTGATTAATCTCGTGAGAAGCACGGTCTCTGACCGAACACGGATTCATCTATTATACTTATAACTTCTTAATCTGCAAGAAATCAAGTTCAACTGGTGTCTCACGACCGAACATTGAGACCAATACTTTAACTTTACCTCTCTCACGGTCAACATCGTTCACCTTGCCTTCAAGATCTTTGAATGGACCATCAGCAATACGAACGATTTCTTCAACTTCAACATCAATCTGGTGTTTACTTGAACTACCCTCGGCTTTATCCATCCGGCCAAATAGATCATCTACTTCTTGCTTGTTTAATGGAACTGGATTAACTCCTGCACCTACGAATCCTGTAACGCGAGGAGTATTGCGAACAACGTACCAAGAATTGTCATCTACGATCATATCTACGAGTACATAACCGGGGTAAACTTTTTCTTCAACCTCAACGCGTTTACCGGCTTTAATTTTTATTTTCTTCTCAGTTGGAACAATGACATTGAAAATCTTGTCATTCATACCGAGTGAATCAATACGCTGTCGCAAATTACGCATAAC
>JBGAUR010000060.1:0-3824 GCA_044228545.1 Minisyncoccia bacterium
GTTTTTTGTTGTAATGACCCATAAGTTTTTTTACTTGAGAAGATGTTAATTGTTGGATCCACGTAATATCTTCTGGCAATACAAAATGCCACGTTGGACGCATGATGTGAGTGCGGAGAATAAAGCCATCGTTAAAGGTTTGATTGATCGAATTTTCAGTCGCGCTCTGAATTCTCTGACCTAGCGACCAGGAGGCTGCGAAATAGTCTTGGGCTTGCACTGCTGTTAAATGGTCTACTGCATCTATCGGGGTTTGAAATTTGTTACCTACTAAATGATGGTTATGAAGTCTGGCATCTGTAATTTTCATTGAGGGTTATTAATTTTTGCCTGGATTTTTGGAGGAATTGGACGGCAATTGCAATGTTTAGAGTGTGCCTTGTGCCATTCTATACGTTCTTTTTCTGTTGCATTTTTGGGCATGAGATTCTTCAGATGCCACTCTTTATTAATGCTCATAGTGCGATCAGTATACCAAATGAACAAAGTGCTTTTTAAGAATACAAATATTGTGATGCTATAATTACGCAGATCATGTTTTTAATACCAGATGACTATTGGGAAGTTAAAAAAACAAAAGAAAAAGGACGCGGAGTTTTTGCAGCAAAAAAGATAGCAGCTGGTACGATAGTTGGAGATTACATTGGAAAGGTTATTGAAACCGCTGAGTATGATCTTGATCTTGATAAAAAAGGTCTTTATCTTATGTATTTTTCTGACAAGGCCTCAATCTATCCGGATCTGACAAAGCCTGGAATTTATCTCCTGAATCATTCATGTGCTCCAAATTGCTGGATGTATACCCATCAGGGACATACGCTATTTTTTGCGCTCAGAGACATTAGAAAAGGTGAAGAATTAACGATTTCGTATCTCTTGAGTCCTAAGACTGATTCATGCCAGCAGTGTAATCATATATGTAAATGTGGAAGTAAGTTCTGCACAGGGTCTATGCATATGGCGCCTGATACATATGAAATCTGGCAAAAATTTCAAGAAGGTGAAAAGAAGAAAACAAAAAATGCAAAAATCGTATATGGAAAAAATCTGTCACAGCTTAGGTCGTACCCAAAAATAGATACGGAGAATCCAATTTATAAAAGGATAGTTTTGCCATAAAAAAGATTTCTTGGGTTTTTGCAGTAGAAATTATTAGAAGTGTTTAAGCGAGGATTGCTCTACTTCATTTTTTTTGCAGCTTTTTCTGCGAGCATTGCTCGCTTAATTTCGAGCCTTTTTTTTGTTTTGTGTGAGCTGGATTTTTTACCCTTTCCAACTCCAGTGTCTCTTTTTGCCATATTGGTAATTATACACTAATAATTTGTGCTCCGCGACTAGCAACACAAAAGAAATTTAAAATCATTCTTCTCATGATGAGTTATGGGGGTGTGTATTTGATAATAATGCAAATAAACCTTGCTTTACGCAAGGTTTATCACATTGCATATTAAGCCTCTTCTGTCGCGCTTGCAGTTTCACTTTCTGCTGCGTCGGCTAGCTTTACGTTCTTTGCACTTTGGCGTCCGTTTTGATCGTTTTCTACATCAAAAGTTACGGTTGCTCCTTCTTGAAGTGCATCAAAAGTAACACCGACTAATGCTGATGAGTGAAAGAAAATATCTTTTTCTTCTCCTACTACAGAAATAAATCCGAATCCTTTATCTACCTTTTTCTTAACTGTTCCAGTCATAAATTTTTATAAATTTATATATTAAATCTATTTATACCTCCTTCCCTTTTTCTATTGTACTATTTTAAGCAACATTAATCGAATTTAGGGGAAAATGGAGATATGGGGGTTTAAACCGTTCATGGATAGTCTAGTCTCTTGCAGCTTTATTCGCCAGCATTTCGAATTGCTTCAAGGTCAAGTTTTTTCATTGGCATAAAGACTTTTGTTACAGCTTCTGCTTTTTCAGGGTCACGCATCATTTCATCCAAAATCCGTGGTGTTATCTGCCATGTTACACCAAATTTATCTGTGCACCATCCGCATTGTTCGGCTTCAGGAATTGCTGAAAGTCTCTCCCAGAAGAAATCGATTTCTTCTTGTGTTTCGCACTCGACAATATATGAAGTTGCGCCGTTAAGTTTGAATTGATCAACAGGACCACCATTGAGAAACATAAAGCTATTTCCATCAATCTCGCATTCAGCTGTCATAACAGATCCTTCAGGTCTTCCAGAAACTTCCTCTGCTGCTTTAGGAGTTCTTGTGATGTCTCCCATTTTTGCACTGTGATCACCGGGAGCTGAATTGAAAGTATCTATGTAGTAGTTTGCCGCTTCTTCACCATTGTTGCCCGCAAACCAGATGCATGTAAATGTATAAAAACAGTTTGAAGCAATCACGTAAAAGTGAAAACAGCAAATTTATTTATCAGGAGAAAATTCTATTATCCATTCAATGCCGTATTTATCTCGAAACATCCCAGCATATGAGTCCCATGGACTGTCACCCATTGGCCCTTCAACTTCTCCCCCGTCAGATAGGCCATTGAATAATCTGTCAGCCTCTTCTCTACTTTCCGTACTTACCAAAATCTTGCTTCTGTTTTCGCGCTCATTCACTTGTCCTAGGATCTCGGGAACGTCATTGGCTATTAGCATAGTAGTAGCGCCGATAGGGAGCGCAATATACATAATTTTGTTTTCTTCACTTTCTGCTACTGGAAATTCATCACTTGCGATATCCTTGAAGCGCACCACTTTCGTAAACTCTCCACCGAATACTGATTTATAAAAAGTAAATGCCTCTTCAGCATTGCCGTTGAAGTTAATCCAGGAATTTATTGTCATACGTTAATGATATCAAATTGAAGCAAGTTGATAAAGTGTTTTTATTTTGCTTCGCATGATGGACTCGCTTGGAACCTAGTATCTAAACTATTAGATTTGTTGTGAAGACAAAGGAATTATTTATTCTTTTTTCCAGTCAGGATTAGAGTGTCTGATGGGTCACTGTGTGTTCCGCCACTATTGACGTGTGTCTCGCCAATTTTAGCTCCATTTTTTAAAACATAAATAAGCGCCATGCCGTGACCTCTTCCAAGATCGTAATCATCCTTGAGCCATGCGAGTATCTCCCCTGCCTTGGTATCTTTATCAAAACCTTTGGCTTTGGCCATGGCAATAAATTCATTTGGAGTTTTACCTGTCTTCTCTTCAATATTATCGAGATATGCTTGGAATGACATATTTATATTGTACTAAAAAAGTTCGACCATCCAACTCGGGGAATTAGAAAATTGAGGCTAAATTATCGTGCTCCGCGACTAGGACTCGAACCTAGAACCTTGTCGTTAACAGCGACCTGCTCTACCATTGAGCTATCACGGAATTGTTGGTACAGGGTATTGTATCAAGGGTTAAATAAAAAATCTAGCCTCAGTTACAGGATTATTCTAAGTAGTCTCGAAGTTTGTTGCCTCGGGATGGGTGGCGGAGTTTACGAAGAGCTTTGGCTTCAATTTGTCTAATACGTTCTCGTGTAACGACGAACATACGCCCCACCTCTTCAAGTGTTTTTGGCTTGCCATCTCTTAATCCAAATCGTTCTTCAAGAACTCTTCTTTCCCGGTCAGAAAGAGTTGAGAGAACAGTATTGAGCTGTTCTTTGAGAAGTCCGCGGGATGCTGTATCAAAAAGAGTTGGCGCTGTAATGTCATAAATAAAATCACCAAGGTATGAGTCTTCTTCGTCTCCGACCGGAGTATCAAGGGAAGCTGGTTGTTGGGAAATTTTAATAATTTCGCGCGCCTTATCAGGTTCAATTTCCAATATATCTGCAATTTCCTCAGGCGTGGGCTGGCGTCCAAGTTCCT
>JBGAUR010000061.1:0-3797 GCA_044228545.1 Minisyncoccia bacterium
GGAAGGACATCTGGAAAAGAAAAAGAGTCCAAACTAAAAGTAAAAAACGTTAAAGGTGAAAAGAAGAAACCCTCCGCTAAAACTGTTGCCCTGAAGAAAAAAGGGAAAATTACGGTAAAAGCTGAGTTCCAGGTTGTGCTTTTCCTTTTAACCACGACCAAAAAAATGGCCCTGACCAGGAAATTTTCCAAAAAGCACAAGGGGCACATTGTGACGCCGCCGATTTATAAACACAACATGGCGCTCAACGGTCACCTAAAGAAGGATGAGCTATTCCTGGTTGCGGCTAAAACCTGCTTTGGAACGTTTATCACAATGCAGGAAATGACGCAGTTTCAGATCGGTAACATAATATTTTATGTTTACCATGCTGACGCCAAAGCCTTGGGTAACAACCTCCTTGCCGCCAATGTTTTTTACCGGCCAATCCAGGAACTCCGGAACAAGAAGAAGTTAAGTGTAGATGGTAAATTGCATACAATACCAAAATCATGCAAGACGGTATTGGGACAATTCGGCAAGCAATTGCTGAAGGAAAGTGCATAGAGATAAAGAGATCATTTTAAAAAGGCCGGGTATCTTTATACCCGGCTAATTTTTTACCTATTAAAATTTGACATTTATAATTATTCATGATACATTGAAAGTCACTAAATTAGCACAAAGATGAATATCAAGAACAAGCACAACAGAAAGTCCACTGACAAGAGAAGTGGCAACGGCTCAAAAAGGCACGGTAATGGTTTCAAAAACAGATTGAAGCCGCAACGTAAAAATAATTAAGCCGGGGGTTTCAGAACAAAAGGGGTCAGCTATGCGAATGCAAGCTGGCCCTGATTTTTATTTAAATTGACATTTATACCAGTTAAATGTATAAATACAACAACTAAATCTTTAAGTCATGCGAATGTCTAACGTAAAAAAG
Source organism: Minisyncoccia bacterium (assembly GCA_044228545.1). Lineage (GTDB taxonomy): Bacteria > Patescibacteriota > Minisyncoccia > Phycocordibacterales > UBA9973 > UBA8515. The sequence goes on from JBGAUR010000061.1 coordinate 926, forward strand.
AAGGTCCTGAGATGGATAGCTTCGGACATCCAAGCTAAGAAAAAAAGGGTTAAAAAGCAAATAAAAAAAGATGAAGCATACCATAAAATGATCAACTCGAGGTCGTCCATTTATGGGTAAGCTTTAAAACAAGGTCGGTATTGTATCCCAGTAACAGGGGCACGATACCGACCTTTATTTTTTAATATAAAAAGTGATAGAATTAGTTTATATTAATAACCATTTACTATCCTTAATCATATGAAAAAAATAATCACACTAATAATTATCATAGTAGTCGCTGGACTACTTTTGTATTTATATTTTCTAAATGATTACGGAAAAACTATCCACAAGAAAATGAAAACAGATCAAAATCTAGTTCAAGTTATACCTATAGAGCATGCGAGTGGCATACTTGTATGGAATGGAAAAAATATTTACATGGACCCTGTAGGTGACGCAAAAAATTATCAGAACCAACCTCTACCTGATATTATTCTTATCACCGACATCCATGGTGATCACTTTTCTCTTCCAACACTAAAAGAACTTGCTATCAAATCTACTATAATTGCCCCAAAGGAAGTTATCGACAAGATGCCTTCTGATTTGAGTTCAAAAACTAAACTTTTAAAAAATGGAGAAACTCTAGAAGAACAAGGGTTTAAGATATTGGCAGTACCGATGTACAATCTTCCTGATAAAGATAATAAAGATTTCCATGTCAAAGGCCGTGGAAATGGGTACATTTTAGAAAACAATGGTTTCCGTGTTTATATAGCAGGAGATACAGCTGATACACCAGAAATGCGCGAACTAAAAAATATAGATATTGCATTCATACCTATGAACCTACCTTATACAATGAGTGTAGAGGATGCTGCTGATGCTGTAATAGCATTCAAGCCTAAAATGGTTTACCCATATCACTATAGAAACAAGGATGGTTTAAGTGATGTAAATAAATTTAAAGAATTAGTAGGAATAGGGGATTCTAAAATACAGGTTGTTTTAGCAGAATGGTATAAGTAATAATAATATTAAAGTGAAAAAATACGAAAGGGAAGTAGAAAAATATCTAAAAGAAAGGAGCTGGGATAAATTGAGACCCGGTGATGTTGCCAAATCTATTTCTATCGAATCTGCAGAACTACTAGAACTATTTCAATGGACTAATCCAAGTTTAGAAGAAGTAAAAAAAGACAAGGGAAAATTAAAACTGATTCAAAAAGAACTATCGGATGTATTAATTTACTGTTTTAATATGAGCGTACTTTTAGACTTAGATACAGGAAAAATATTGTTAGAAAAACTTGCGCAAGTCAAAAAGAAATATCCTGCTCACCTATTTAAGAACAGAGACAAAAACACTGAAGCTGGCTCAGAAGACATATATTGGAAGATAAAAAAAGCCCACCGTAAGAAAAAATAAAAAAGCTCCCGCCGGGACGGGAGATTTAACGACTTTTACGATTAGTTTTTATTCAACTATCTCGTACAATTTTGTAAGATCATTGTATTCCACATTTTCATTGAAATACTCGGCAATCTTGGCATCGTAGGCCGCCAGGGTTTTGAACGTTTTCAAGAAACCTCTGAAGCGTTGCGAGAGTGTAGTGTGACCTTGGTGTGCATTGATCTGCCCAATCAGTGAATCGTAGGCTTCCGGGCTGTAGTCCGCTACTGTCATAACCCGGTGGAAATTTTTTGCAGCAGCTCGCAGTGCTGAAGGGCCACCTACATCAATATTTCCTCTTGCTGTTTCAGCAGTGACATCAGGACTTGATATCACTTTTTCAAAAGGATACAGATCAACAACAGCCAGGTCTATTGGTACAGCATTCTCTCTTTTCAGGTCAGCCTGATGAGCTTCTGAAAAGGTTTCGGTCAGGTAACCAAGGAAGAACTTATGATGGAGGGTTTTTACTAAACCTCCATCGGTCTCCGGCATACCGGTGTACTCTGCAGCTTCAAACAGTCTGTTCTTTGAGGTGTTTAAGTCCAGCTCCTTATTGAGGTAGGAGTAGGTACCGCCACTTGAAAAAATTTTTAATCCGGGGCAAATACTGAACAATTGTTCAACAAGTTGTCCAAGCTGGCTTTTATCAAAAACAGATATAAAAGCATGCTTAACGGGAACCAAATCCCGTATTTTAGTTACACTTCTGATAGACATAAAATTGGTTTTATTGTTTTTTGAATATTCACTATAAAACTAACATTTACCTAATATTTGTCAATAAAAGTTCTAACTTGTGGTAGAATGAAACTATGCAGAAAATAGCAACTAAGGTTTTTACTTACTCATCTATTGTATTTGGAATAATAGGTATTTTAATTGTCGTAACTGCTTCTGGGCCAGATACACCAGATTCAGTTACAAGTAAAATATTAATCAAGCTCTTATTTGCCACTGTTTTTGTAATACTACCTTCTCTTGCGCTTAGTATTGCAGGTAAATATTTGAACAACAAATCTTAATATGGAAACTAAAACCCGAATTGCTGGGATTATAATAGAAGATAATAGACTTCTAATGCTTATAGGCAAGGGATATAAAGAACTATGGACTCCAGGAGGTAAGGTAAATGAAGGGGAGACAGATGAAGAATGTTTAAAAAGAGAACTACAAGAAGAACTTGGTGTCGAACTTTTAGAATTTAAGTTCTTTAAAGAGTATCACAATGAGAGTTTTTATAATCCAAGTTCACCAATAATTGAGAGAAATTATATTATAAAAATCAAAGGTGAGATTAAACCAGATTCAGAAATCGAAAGTATTGTTTGGTTTACGAAAGATGATTATCAAAATAAAAAATATCCAATGATAACTCACACGCAAGAAGAACTAATACCTGATCTTATTAAAGAGGGAATTTGGTAAATAATA
>JBGAUR010000062.1:0-3776 GCA_044228545.1 Minisyncoccia bacterium
TATTATGGAAGATATTCAAAGAATGATATTGTTGCTAACTATTTAGTTCAAGAAGTTATGGATTCTATTAGGAATGATCGGGACACTATAGCATTTCAAAAAATTGCGGAAGTTGGTTCAGGTTGGAATGGATTCTTAACAAAATATGGTTATCCTAATTCATATTGTTTTTCTGCTAATGGTTGTGAGATAGAAGTAGCAAGCACTACCACAGACATAGCGGCTTGTTCGGGTTCGGCTGGAAGCTGGGGGACACTAGGTTGTCGTGTGCTCAATTATGATGACAAAGCCATCAATCAAAACTTCTACACTTACAAGAATCCCCAAGATGCAGTCCCTAGTAACTTTAAAAGAAAGATAAACATGACCATAAATCCAAGCATCAGTGACCAATTAGATATAACAGTTAGTGTAGAATGGCTCAATGGTACTCTTGTTCGTTCACGTACACTTAGAACAAGTCTACTTAATTGGCAGACATTATAATCAATTTATGAAAAATTCTAAACAAAAAAGAAATACTGGATACGCTATACTATTTGCTGTTGTAGTGGTTAGTATTATTTCTATAATTTCTTTTGGCTTGTCCAATACAACTTACAAACAGCTAATACTCTCTTCTCTTGCTAGTGATTCCCAGATATCATATTTGCAGTCTGATATGGCTACTGAATGCAGTCTTTATGCTGATAACATTATAGGGATGGCAACTTTACCTGCGTCTTGGAACTGTGGAATAGATCCGAATGGAAATATCAGGACCTTTAACGTAGTAGATAATGGTACTAAATATATTGTTACACCAGTGTATTCAGATATTAAAGACCCATGCTTTGAATTTGATGTTGATAAGACTACAACTCCTGGAACAACTGTAATAAAAGCCCGTGGATATAATAGTTGCGATAAGTCTAATTCTAAGACGGTTGAACGTGAGATTGAGGTTACTTATCAATAAATATGAATGAGAATGAAGCTAAAAACCGAATAATAAAACTTCGGAGTGAGATTTCTAGGTTAAGAGGAGAATATCATATCGAAAATAATCCGACTGTTACTGATGATGTATATGATTCTCTGTCTAAGGAATTACAGGAACTAGAAAATAGATATCCAAAATTCAAAGATTCCAATTCTCCTCTTTTGCGCGTGGCAGGAAAACCACTCGATAAGTTTAAAAAAGTTAAACACGAAGTCAGGTTACTATCATTAGGAAATGTTTTTTCTAAAGAAGAGTTATTTGCTTGGGAAAAGCGCAACTTAAAAATAATTGAAAAATCTAAAATCCAGAATTATTTCTGTGAATTGAAATTTGACGGTCTTGCGATATCTTTAATATACGAAAACGGTAAATTCATAAGAGGTGCAACACGTGGAGATGGTGAGATAGGTGAGGATATAACCGAGAATTTAAAAATGATTAAATCGATCCCTCTTGTTCTTCATGCTCCATATCCTAAAAAGATTGAAGTTCGAGGAGAAGCAATAATGAGAAAAGATGTCTTGATTGCTCTCAATAAACAAAATCAAAAAAATAACAAACCGCTATTTGCAAATTCTAGGAATGCTGCTGCTGGAAGCTTAAGACAATTAGACCCAAAATTAACCGAAGAGCGAAAATTAGATTTTTTTGCTTATGAAATAGCGCAGATAGAAGGGGAAGAATGGTTCAGTAAAATAGCTAAACATCATCTAAAGCATGAACTTTTAGACAAACTTGGCTTTTTAGTTGATAAGCATTACGAAGTATCAAAGGATTTAAATGAGGCTTTTGATTTTATAAATAAAATTTTAAAACTAAGAGATAAATTTCCATTTGGAACAGATGGGGTTGTTGTTAGTGTGGATGATTCAAGTGTATATGAAGAGCTTGGGGTAGTTGGTAAAGATCCAAGGGGAGCTACTGCTTATAAATATCCAGCTGAAAAAGCTACTACAACGGTTTTAGATATCACTGTAAATGTTGGCCGTACTGGAGTTCTGACACCGCTTGCTCACTTTAAACCCACATTAGTTGCTGGCTCTACTGTGTCTAAAGCTACACTGCACAATATGGATCAAATCAAACGCTTAGATCTAAAAATAGGTGACACTGTGGTTATTCAGAAAGCCGGAGATGTTATCCCAGAGGTGGTTGAAGTCCTTTCTAAAATGCGTACTGGACAAGAAAAAAGATTTAAAATGCCTGAGAATTGCCCAGTGTGTGGTTTCGATGTAGAAAAAAGAGAAACTGCTACAAAAAATTCAAAAAAGAAGATAGAAAATTCGAGCCGTGTCGGAGCCCCCGTAGAGAGGGTAAAGCGGTCGAATTCTCTATCTTCTTTTGGGATAGAGTCTGTTGCTTATTATTGTACAAATAAAAATTGTCCAGCGAAAAACAGAAGAGGAATGCAACACTTCGTAAATATTTTTGAAATATATACAGTCGGTCCTAAAATACTTGATCGATTAAAAGACGAAGGTTTGATTAGTGATGCGGCAGATCTATTTACTCTTGAAGTAGCAGATCTTTTTCCACTTGAAAGATTTGGAGAAAAGTCAGCTGAAAATATAATCTCTTCCATATCCTCTCATAAAAGCGTCCCATTTTGGCGTTTTATTTATTCACTTGGGATATTGCATGTGGGCGAGCAAACGGCGCAAGATTTAGCTAATCATTTTGGAAGTTTGGATAAATTAATAAAGGCCAAGATTGAGGATATAAATAGCATTGAAAATATAGGACCAGTTGTATCGAGTAGTGTTTATGAATTTTTTAAACACCAAGAGAACCAAAACTTTATATCTAAATTAATTAAAAATGGAGTATCCATTCAGAAAAATACTTCTAAAAAAGGAACCAAGCTTACTGGTAAATCATTTGTTCTGACTGGCACTCTTTCTTCAATGTCTCGAGATGAAGCTAAAGTAAAAATCATAAATGAAGGTGGGAAAGTTTCTAGCTCGGTTTCTAAGAATACAAACTATGTTGTAGTAGGAGAAGAACCAGGTAGTAAGTATGATGATGCTAAAGAGTTTGGCGTTCAAATCCTATCCGAAGATGAATTTTTAAAGATTTTATAAATATGCTATTCTAATCCTATGCAATTAGAAGATATCAAGAAATTGGCCGAACTTATAAGGTTGGACATGTCCGAAGAGGAGATGTTGGCAATTTTGCATGATTTTGATTCTATCTTGGCTTATGTAGGTCAAGTCCAGGAAGTTTCTGAAAGCTCTGTCACTACAGAGGAACATCTCTTGATAAATGTTATGAGAGAAGACACTGTTACTAACCCGGCCTTTAGTTATTCAAGTAAGATAATCGAACAAATGCCAGATTCCCAAGATAGCTTTTTGAAAGTAAAACAAATTTTATAATGATTGATTTAAAAAATATCACAATCCAAATAGCTCATGAAGATTTAAAAAACGGAAAATACACTGTTACTGATTTGGTCAATGCATATCTTGAAGTTATAAAAGAAAAAAATAAAGATATAAATGCATATCTTGAAGTATATTCTGATGTATTAGATCAAGCCAAGATTGCAGAAGATATGTTTAAAAACGGTAGTGCAACTTTAATGACTGGTATTCCAATAGCACTCAAAGACAATATCTTATTTGATGGCCATGTAGCGTCAGCTTCTTCAAAAATTTTAGAGAATTATAAAGCAACTTATGATGCAGATATTATAAAACAACTAAAATCTGTAGGAACTGTATTTATAGGAAGAGTAAATATGGATGAGTTTGCCATGGGTTCTTCTACTGAGACTAGTGCCTTTGGAAAT
>JBGAUR010000063.1:0-3633 GCA_044228545.1 Minisyncoccia bacterium
GAGGAGTATAATGTTTACTACGTCTGCTCGGATTAATCTGAGTTTTTTTCAGAAAGGCTCCATAATCCATGAGTGCATAGTACCAGTCTCGAGGGTTGATTTTATCTAAGGTTCTTTTTATTAAAGGCAAAATTTCTGAGTCAGGAATATTAACTGAATCTTTGAAGAAGAAATGAATAAAAACCGCGCGAATATTTGTTTCAATCACAATACTTGGTTGATTCCAGGCAAAAGCTAGAATATCCCCAGCAGTCGCAGGACCAACTCCAGGTAGTGATATTAGTGCTTCAAAAGATTTGGGAACTGTGCCCTTAAACTTTTCTACAATAATTTCCGAAGATTTTTTTAAGGCTAAGCCACGACGATTATAGCCTAGTCCTTGCCATTCTTGTAATACGGTACTAGTTTTTGCAGAAGCTAAACTTGTAACTGAAGGGAAGTGTTTGAGAAATGAAATATATTTTTCAACCACTCGAGGAGCTTGAGTTTGCTGTAGCATTATTTCTGAGACTAGAATTTTATACGGATCTTTGGTTTTACGCCAGGGGAAAGATCGCCCTTGTTGTCTATAATAATCCTTAATAATTTTTTGAAAAGCTTTGACAGAGGGCATAGAATTGAATATGAAAAAACAACAAGAAGACTCGTTGTTTTTTATGGAAAATTGATTATAGTTTTAAGAAGCGGGCTATAATTTCTGAGGTTGGTTCATCAGTTCGCTCTAGATCTTCTGGTAGGTATTTTATTAAATGATCACGGAGAAATAATGGATTAGTGTCATGTAGGGCAATAGACAATCGATGTTTAGCAAAGGATTTAAAGTCAAAGTATAATTGTTTCAGGTCACGAGCGGGTTTATAGACAATTGAGAAATTTTTTATTTCATCATAGTCATAAAAGCGATTACCAATAATAATTCCTTCTGTAGTTAAAGTAATGAGAACTGTTTGAGGAGTTCTGGCGTCATTGATAAGTAAAGCAAAGCTTCCAATGACGAGAATTATAGCAAAGAGAAAATTATTGGTAGCTAGTGCATAAACAATTAATCCAATGGCAACAATAGCATAGACAATATACCACCAGGTAGGGCGGTTATGATTGTGATATTCAGGTGTTTCCCAGGTAGCCAGTTCAAGGCCAAGATTGCTGATATTCTCCTCTTGGTCCTCGGCTTCTTGGTAGTTATTTTTTTCCGCCATATTATTGACAGCTTAGTCTCTTTCTTGTATCTTTATTATAGCACAGGTTGTCCAAAAACCAAGTAAAGACGCGGAAAATACTGTCCCGCGTTTTATATATTTTTTGGATATTTTGTGAAGTATGGAGAGATGCCTGAGTGGCTGAAAGGGGCACCCTGCTAAGGTGTTAGACTTTAACGAGTCTCGAGGGTTCGAATCCCTCTCTCTCCGCATTTATGATTTTTCGAGCGTAAGTTCGAGAATCGTAAATGGCTGAATGAAAAGGATGAGAACCTGGGTTCGTTCTGTCGAGGATAGCGAGAGAAGATAAAGTAAACTTTATCTTCCGAGCGACGCAGACAGCCTATGTCCGCCACAGGCGGACTAGCATCCCTCTCTCTCCGCCAGTGCCTCGCTGAAGCTCGGTTTCGGCGGACACAGTCCGCAAGAAGACGAGCACAAGCGGGAAGTAGTTATAAAAAAAGCGATCCCCGCATTTCAGAAAGAAATACGGGGTCTCGGAGACCGAAGTCTATAGTATTGTTACTATATATTTCTTTTAAAATATTGTCAAGAAACGTGTGAATTAGTGTATAGTGAAAGGTAATAGTGATTATTAAATTGGAGAGATGCCAGAGTGGTTGAATGGAACAGTCTTGAAAACTGTCAGTCGTGAAAGCGGCTCGAGGGTTCGAATCCCTCTCTCTCCGCCAAGACAACTAAGTATCGGAGACGACCCATTATCCTATGATAGTGGGTCGACCCGAATAGTCCGAATCCTATATTAGTTAGATTTGATATTTTATTCACTTAACCTTTTATATGAACCCCAAAAAACTATATTTCATTTTGAGTACAATTATTGTCGTTTTATTAGTTATAATTGTCGTTATGGCCATGGATCGTGATGAACAAAAATACGAAACTTCAAAAAGCTTAACATCTCTGAATAACAATGAGTCAATTGATAAAAATGTAGTAGAGCAGAAAAGCGAGACTATTACCAAGACCGCCGAACCCATGGATAAAGAGGCTGATACAGAATGGAAGCAGTACGTAAACACTGTTTACGGTTTTAGTATGACAGTTCCGACAAGCATAAGCAGTGAAGTGTATGTTAATGGAAATAACGCAAAGATCATCTTTACCAGTACCAGTGGAAATTTTGAAGTTGATATCCGTGAGACCTATACTGGTATGGGTACTGGAGCAGAGAAAAAAGAAGTACCATTTGAAGATTATCAATATTTTGATATGTCTCGTGACGGAGAAGGAAAGTTAGGTGGTCAGACTGCAGCTATCTTTAAAGCCCCTAAAGGTTATTGTGATGGACCTGGTTGTTCTCTGCCCTACATTGCTTATTCAACTGATAGACCTGTCGCACTCTACTATAATTTAGTTTTCCGAGGAGACACAGAATTAAATTCTATCGAAAAGAGGATTCTCGAGTCGTTTAAATTTAAAACTTCTAATTAGACTCCTTAAGACTGTTTTAGTGCTTAGTTTATCTTGAATTTCCGACTGCTGTCTTCGGTAGATTTTTGGTAATAGGTACATATGTAAGTGTATTTGTCTTTATTGACCTATAATTTATCACGTATTAATATTATAATAGGTGATAAGGGAATAAATAACTTGTCACTTATATTCGTCACTTATCCTTTAGATAAAGGAAATAAGAAAGGGTTGTGGCGATTAATATGCCATTGGATTATAGAATCATTCTAAGTAGCGGTGAGCGAAAAGGACTAGGGAAATGAGATTCAAAGCATTTTTCTTAATATTCTATAAGTCTAATGGCTTTTTTATAGATAAAAGGGGTAGTTTTGATTTATCGAAGATAATAAACTAGTCAAAACGTTAATGTATCATTTGTCAGAACTTGTTATTCAATCAGAAAGGTATTTGTTGAAAATAATACCTTTACAAATGTATTCCTATCTTAGATGATATCTTTTGTGACCTGAGAAAAAACTTTTTATTCCCATGATTCATCAGTTTTAAAATATGGAGAATTTTCCACATCTAAAAAATAATACAGAAGAAAATATTTCTCTTCCTAAAGTTGAAGTTGAACCTGAATATGCAGAAATTGTACCTCAAGAGTTTCTTAATGACCCAGCTGGATATTTTGAACGAGAAGGAAAGAATATAAAATCAGGAGAAATCAAATATGATGAGTCAGGAATTATTCGAGATGATCCCACTGCCGTAAAAGATTTACCTGTTTGGAAAAATGCGGAAGGCACAGAAATTCAGACAGTTGGAAAACGAGTTAATTCTGCGAAAGGAGCTATCGGAGAATCTAATGATCCTTTCTATGAGTATAAAATCCTTAAATTACTTGCTCAAATGGGACTACCTGCAGCAAAGCCTATTGCTAAATCGGAACAAGCAAATAATCACATTATTGTTATGGAACGAATCCCGGGACTTCGCTGGTCTGAAAAAGATA
>JBGAUR010000064.1:0-3627 GCA_044228545.1 Minisyncoccia bacterium
GTATTCTATTCGTCAAATTCTTGATGCCTCTAAATTAAGCAAAACAACCTTTTACCGTTACCTCAATAAAAGGAATGCTTAAGATATGGCTATGAAAAGAATTTTAACTACTTCACAGCGTGAACAACTTCTTTCTGTAGACCACTTATCAGAAGAGGATTTTAAAGCGTATTTTAGTTTTTCTGATTATGATCTGGAGGTTATTAATCAACACCGTGGAAAGGTCAATAAACTAGGATTTGCGATACAACTTTGTTTGGCCCGGTATCCTGGGTGTTCTTTAAGTAATTGGCCGATTAAATCAACCAGACTAACTTCTTATGTGAGTCGACAGCTCCATCTTGATGCAATTGATTTAAATTCATATGATCATAGAAATACACGTGCAAATCACTTCAACGAGATCTTAGAAGTATTCAACTATCATCGATTCGGTAGTGCTAATACACAAAAACAGTTAATAGAATATTTAATTGAACTAGCTTTAGAAAATGATGACTCTATCTATCTAATGAAAAAAACAATTGATTTCTTAACTCGAAAAAGAATTATTTTTCCATCTATAGCTACACTTGAAGACATTATAAGCCGCTGTCGAGATAAAGCAGAAAACAACTTATTTTCAATATTACTCTGTTCATTAACAGATATACAAATTGAAAAACTAGAGAGTTTGTTTCAAATTTATGAAGAGACGAAAATAACTAAACTCGCTTGGCTAAAAGACATTCCAGGTAAGGCAAATCCAGAAAGCTTTATGAGTATTTGTAAAAAAGTGGAAGTGATTGCTTCCATGGGACTCGGGACAATTAATGTCTCCCATATTAATCGGAACAGGTTTCTTCAGCTAGCTAGACTAGGGGAAAATTATGATGCATATGACTTCTCCCGTTTTGAGCTTGAAAAAAGATACTCTTTACTTATTGCTTTTTTAGTCAATCATCATCAATATCTGATCGATCAACTGATTGAGATTAATGACCGCATTTTAGCAAGTATTAAACGCAAAGGGACACGTGATTCACAAGAACAGTTAAAAGAAAAAGGAAGATTGGCTACTAAAAAATTGGAACATTATGCTTCTTTAATTGATGCTCTTCACTTTGCAAAAGATAATGATAGTAATCCTTTTGACGAAATTGAACGAATCATGCCTTGGGAAGATTTAGTACAAGATGGAGAAGAAGCTAAAAAAATTACAGGTAATAAAAATCATGGCTATTTAGAAATGGTTCGAAATAAAGCTAATTACCTCCGAAGATACACGCCAATGTTATTGAGGACCCTTTCGTTCAAAGCAACTCCGGCAGCAAATCCAGTCCTCATGGCCCTAACTCAACTAACTGATTTACACAATAGTGGTAAAAGAAAAATACCGGCAGATACTTCTACTGATTTTGTGAGTAAAAAATGGAAAAGCCTTGTTCGGCCAGAAGAGGGGAAAATAGATCGGTCTTACTATGAGTTAGTAGCTTTCACCGAGCTAAAGAACAATATTCGATCAGGAGATATTTCAGTTGAAGGAAGTATGATCCATCGAAATATTGATGATTACTTAGTTGATTTATCTGCTTGTATTGATTCAGAAACTATTCCAGACACGTTTGAGGACTATTTAAAGGATCGGGAAATAATTTTAGATTTACAGCTTCAATTTTATTCGACAGTTGATAAGAGAATTTCAAGAGCAAACCTTAAAAAGTTGGAAAAAGTTACACCTAGCGAAGCAGAAATATATAGAAAAAAACTTTATTCAATAATTCCTAAGATAAGGCTTAGTGATCTTTTAATTGAGGTGGACAGTTGGACCAACTTTTCACAAGAATTTAGTCATGATTCTACAGGGAAACCGCCGAGTGAACAAGAAAGAAAAATTATTTTTGCTGCTTTGCTGGGTTTAGGGATGAATATTGGTCTTGAAAAAATGGCCCAATCAACTCCTGGAATTTCTTATTCTCAGTTAGCCAATGCCAAACAATGGCGCTTTTATAAAGAAGCTCTGACTCGTGCTCAATCTGTTTTGGTTAATTATCAGTTAAAGCTTCCTGTTGCAGACTTTTGGGGTGAAGGAAAAACCACTGCTTCAGACGGAATGCGCGTCCCAGTGGGCGTCTCAGCTCTAAAATCTGATGTTAATCCACATTACAAAAGTATTGATGGCCTACTTTATCATGAAACAGATCTAGATATTGAGGAACATTTTACTGATACAAATGGGTATTCTGATCAGGTGTTTGGAATGACCGCATTACTAGGCTTTGATTTTGAACCTCGCATCAGAAATATAAAAAAATCACAATTATTTTCTATCAAATCACCTTCCTACTACCCTAACTTATCAGAAGATATAAGCGGAAAAATCAATGTAAAAATTATTGAAGAAAACTATGATGAAATTAAACGAATCGCCTATTCGATTCAAACAGGAAAAGTATCTAGTTCTTTACTATTAGGAAAGCTAGGCTCATACGCACGTAAGAATAGAGTAGCTCTTGCACTGAGAGAACTAGGTCGCATTGAAAAGAGCATTTTTATGATAGATTATATTACAGATAGTGAGCTACGGCGAAGGATCACTCATGGACTAAATAAGACAGAAGCGATTAATGCTTTAGCTAGAGAACTATTTTTTGGGCGACGCGGAAAATTTATGGAGCGCGATATTCGCCGACAACTTCAAAGTGCTAGTGCGCTTAATGTGTTAATAAATGCAATAAGTATATGGAACGCCGTCTACTTACAAGCAGCTTATAATTATCTCGTCAAAATAGATCCCGAAGTAACTAAGTATATGAAGCATGTATCTCCTATTAATTGGGAGCATATCACTTTTCTTGGAGAGTATAAATTTGACTTGTTATCTATTCCTAAACACTTAAGAGAATTGAATATAAAAAATAAATAGGCCTTGAAACATTGGTTTAGTGGGAATTTGTACCCCTTATCGATACAAATTCCCACTAAGCGCTCGGGACCCCTATATAGAAGTTGTCCGCCAGAATCGGTTTTGAAATGATTTGAAAAAATTGTTGACAGACGATTTAGAGCGTGATATTATATAAAAGTTGCTGATCCACGCATCTGCAAGCCGATAATGCTTCTGAAAAAAATTCAGAAAAGACTTGACGGACAGCAGGAGCCGTGATATTATAAATAAGCAATCACGTAATACGTGATGCGCGATTGACCTTTGAAAACTGAACAAAGAATGAACGAACCAAATGTGCAGGGAGCTTAGACTTCGGTCGAAGCAAACGAAGGCGATACATTGTATCGCAAACATAAAGTCAGCAAGAAATTAAGAGCTATTCAGCTTTTCATGAGGGTTTCTGTACAAGAGCCCACATTACATGAGAGTTTGATCCTGGCTCAGGACGAACGCTGGCGGCGTGCCGAATACATGCAAGTCGAACGGTCTTTTCTATGGAAGCTTGCTTCCACTGAGAAGATAGTGGCGAACGGGTGAGTAACACGTGGGTAACCTGCCCATAAGAGGGGGATAACATCCGGAAACGGGTGCTAATACCGCATAGTTTTCTTGATCGCATGATCGGGAAAGGAAAGACGGCCTTTGTGCTGTCGCTTATGGATGGACCCTCGGCGTATTAGTTAGTTGGTGAGGTAACG
>JBGAUR010000065.1:0-330 GCA_044228545.1 Minisyncoccia bacterium
GAAGCCGTTCGTCAGCGACTCGGAGATTTTGCTCAAAATTCGACTCAGAAACAATCGGCACCATTAAGGCGTTTACTACATTTTTTTGAAACGGCTCTAGTCTATTTTGGGCGCTATTTATATAGAGAGATTTTTTAAAAAGACTAATGGCTGAGTAGCTCGCTCCTTGTAGATGGACCAAAATAGTATGATCGAGCTCCTGATCCATTACTCCAGGTTTGAATAGGTATTTTCCCGAGAGCAACGTCAAATCAGTAGTTGGAATAAGGGGAAGATTTATCGGCTCGTCATAATCGTATCGAAGAGTAAGAATCCTAGCTTTATTTGGAT
>JBGAUR010000065.1:371-3605 GCA_044228545.1 Minisyncoccia bacterium
AATCTTGACGCTTGAAAATTTGATAATATCGGGATTTCCTTCCAAAGGATTTCCAGTTACAAGGTCGCCATTGTTACCAAGAGTGAGATTTGTCTTCGGCATTCCTCTGGTATCTGCTAGTACATCGTAGTTTCCTTGAGGTAATGAATTACCATTTGTTAAAAGTGGATAAAAAAGCATAGTCGAATTACTCTGCGATTGATCTGTCTGTATTTTATTAAGGAGAGCGGTAAATAACTCCTGAGAGATCTTGCTTAAGTAAAATTTATCCTCTTTGGGTAGTGAGGCGCTCTGGATAATGTTCGCAAGAAAATTTTTATCGCTCTGAATTTCGCGCTTTGCAATGGACTTTCTTGTTATTTCCTCGATTGTAGATGGATTGCCGTTAATTAAAAATGCTTCGTAATTTGATGCGTACCTCCCAAGTTCACTTTCCCACGAATTAAAGAGCTCGGTAGGAGTATATTTCCACCACGTCGTCATTTTTTCCTTCCAGGACAACATAACGATAGAGTAGGTCTGGTCTGGATTGGTACTATGCCCAGCGCTGCGATCAATCGGTATCTGTTCTCCCCACTTTTGTAGCTCCGATAATCTTTTCTTAGCAAATTCAATATTCTTCGTTCCATTTGTGCGTGCGGTATATAGATCGGATATGGTCATAAGCGCATACTCGATTGAATCCGGCTTAAAACGAGCGTATGGATACTGTATCTCGTCATTTGGTGCTTGGATAGGCGCTATGGTAATCTCTTTGACTTGAATCGTTCGATTGCTGTATGAGAGGCCATCCTTAAAAAAAAGCATGAAACAGACCGCTAAATTGAGTAGGAGAAATATGCCAATATTACGAAGTAAGTTATGCGGCATAGTTTTTTCTGAGAACAACTAACAAAACTCCTCCAAGGATTAACGTTGTTATGCTGATGGTAAGAGCTATCAAGTAGTAATTTTGAGGTTTGAACTCTAAGGTTATAGCAATATTTACCGATCCATCATCATTTTTTTTACATTGAATCCTCGTACAAAGTTCTTTTGGATTAATAATCCAGCCATTAGAATAACCATTTGCTACGAAATGGTTTGAAGCATCAATCTCTACCTTTTTCTGCATGAAACGAGGCGCGACGAGGTTATCATTCTGTATACTCCCTCTATAATTTTTAGAAACATAGTTGACGATATAGGATGTCGAGTGTTTCTCAATCTCTCCTCCTATCTCATAGGAATACAAAGTGAGTTTTTGAACTTTTCCGTCACCTAATGTAGTGATCCAGCCATTTTTCATAAAGTTTTTTAGTTCGACAACAGAAGCTTGTGTATGAGCATTTCCCTCCAAGACTTTGTAATTTTCAGCCAACTTTTGAAGTGGTGGAGCCTCTTTATTGGAGCTAATTGCATACGCAGCCCATTGCCTGTGATAATTTAGATTAAGTACGATTGGTAGAGATTCTGAGATGTTATGCAGTGTTACGGTAAAAAGAGTTGGACTCAGTTTTTTGTACTCAAGAGTGCCATTATTTGGAATTGATTTAAAACTGAGCAAACGGTCGACTACCAGCTTCTCATTTTGAAATTGGTTTACGACCATACTTGTGGTGGCCTCGAAATCAATAGATTTCATAAAAACAGAGAGTAAGGTTGAGGGCATCGTATTCACAAATATAGCTTTGGGTGAGTAAATTATTGGATAAAAAATACTATCGTCAACCTGTACAAAGTTTGAATAATCCGTTTTTTGAACGTGAGGTACGGCTTTCTTCAACCAACCAGTATCAAAGGTAAACTTAGAAGCATTGATCGGTGTTTGATCGTTCAGCGGAAGTATCTTACCGATACTGCCAAGTGCAAGAAATGAGCTTGAAGGACTCTGGATAAAACTTGTTATTAACGAAGACGAAAGGAGAGAAGTACCGTTTGTGAAAATCGTACCTTTTCCTAAATATAAATTATCAGTCGAACTCCCCTGCGAAGTTTTAGGGTAAACATTATCAATAAATATAGGACTATACCACGAGGGTAATGGGAGTATGTGATATATAAGCTTATCGTTTTGTATTTCGCTGTAGGCAGATGCTGAGTAGTTATATAGTGAGCCCATGTGATGATTGATGCCGTTTTCGGTCTTGGTATTATGTAGTACCTTTGGAATTAAAGGAGTATTTATAGTTAGAAAAATGATCCAGAATACCGAAGCGATAATGAGGAGCATATCTTCCGTTTCAAAAGATTTTTTATGTTGCTTATTGAGCCCCTTGAGAGACACATATAAAAACAGTACAGTCAATGTCAGATTTGGCATATAGCGAATCGCTCCACGTAAAAAACCAAAATAAGGAAAAGAGTATAGGATCTGATATATCCCCCCGAAACCTTTGACGCCTCCAGTAAGTATGAGAGAAAACCCTAAGGCTATCAAAATAAAAAACAAATACCTTTTATCAGCTTTTGACATCTGAATTCTGGCCAAGTTTACGAGTATGAGTAAATATATAACTATCGAGTTAATTAAAATAAAAAAATTGTTGGGAAATGTAATATTGATAAGGTCATGGGGCGTTCTTAGAAGAAACATATTCTCGAAGAAAGACGAAGAATACTCAAGTAGTGCGCTGAGATCATTTTTTCTCTCAGCTGCCACGAGTGAAATATTTACGAGACCAGGAAGAATCAAAGCATGAAGCCAGTATAAGTTCACAAGGGAGATAATAATGCCTGCGGTTGTAAGGTGGTAGACCTTCTGCATCGATCGTTGAGGTTTGAGCAACACCACTGACATGAGGAGAACTAAGAAATAGAAGATATTAGAAATGTCCAGAAATATAAATAATAATGAGAGAGAGGCAATATTAAAGTAGCCACTATTTTGGCTAGAGTCGTAGAAATAGCGGTATATGAAATAATATAACCAAGGAAAGATCACCATTGCGATTTGCCTATTAAGCGCTCCTCCATGCAAGTCAAAAATTGAAATGAGGGAGTAGGTATAAAACAGATTGCAAAACAGTGCCGTTATAAAAAATCTTGTTGGTGAGATTTTTCGAAGATTTGAAAGAGGTCTCCCGCATAGAAACCATACTCCTATCGAACTAAAAAAAGGAAGGAGAATAAATACCATTATCTTGTTCAGAACTGGAATAGTAATCGGGAATAAATGAAGAGCGTTTAGTGCATTAAAGAGTATCAGTATGAGTAGTTTGATGCTAAACTCTCCAATCGAGATGCTTAATACAT
>JBGAUR010000066.1:0-3591 GCA_044228545.1 Minisyncoccia bacterium
CTCCTCTTAATTCTTGTTTAGCCATATTTTAGAAAACTTGCTCTAAGCAAGTAGATTATCTACTAAGTAAAAACTGAAGTCCAAATGAGAATAGTTTATCAAAAAGACCTAAATAATAAGCAACAAAAACAGACACAATCAAAACAGCCAACGTAAAATAGAAAGTTTGTTTACGGGTTGGCCAAGTTACGTTTTTTGCTTCTGCTCTTACTTCTTTTAAAAATTCAACAGTTTTATTCATATAAATTTCCCTCTTATTAAAAATCACCCCGAAGGGCTTATGAGAATATACTACCTTTTTAAACAGATAAAGTCAATCCATCAAAAAAGCCCCTATTAAGGGGCTTTTTTGATTTTTTAACGTATCTCGTAAACTATATTTACATTTGAAATTATCTTATTCTCCCCTTTCGGTAATTCTGGAGCTGGAGCAGATACTTCCATAGCAGAATCCATCATAACTCCTCCTTTAGCGTACATCATTGGATATCCTACTCCACTTTCAGAGAAGCTCATAACATCCCCTAGTCTTACACCGAGTTGTTTGGCAAGTACTTTTGCTTTTTCTTTTGCATCAACGATTGCCTTTTCTCGAGCTTTGTCGTTTAGTGCATCTTGGTTGCCAATTGAAAATGTAGGACCACTGATATTTGTAAGTCCTAGTGTTGCAAGACCAGTACGAACTTCATTGGCATTATCAACCTCTCGGACTTTTATTGTTATTGATTGAGTCGCAGTATAACCAACTATTTTTGGGTCTTTTTGTGGACATGGATAAGTAAAGCAAGCTGTTGATTCGTAAGAGTACTTTGGATTTAGACCTCCATATTCAGATTTAATATCTTTTTCTTCAATCTTTTGTGTTTTTAAATATTCTAAAGTTTTTGTTATCTGCTCATTTAGAAGATTTTGAGCTTCCTTTGCAGTGGTTCCATCTTTTGAAAGGTTTACAGAGAGTGTGGCTATGTCAGATACTGCCATTACCTCCCCCTTACCCGACACTGTTATAGATGCAGGTACTTGATTCCCCTTTCCAATATATTGGCTAGCGCGAACTTCATTAATTACAAGGATTATTAAAAATATTGATAACATGCCCACAAGACCAGTTGAGGCCTTGATAAATTTTTTGTTTGTTAAAAGTGTTTCCATAGAGCTATTATACCATATTCAAAAACGCCTTGACAAATATGGTTATAATGATAGAATGAGGGTCATTTTGTAACTTCTAAACTTCATTACTATGTTCCAGCAACAAACAGAGGAGGTTCTTAACTTCCTAAAAGAAAAAGGTGTTATCAACATTGGTGGATTCAACAAGCTCCGTGGGGCTAATAATCCGACACCGATAATGATAAACTACCACCGGTTATATCAGCCCGATGTAACTTCTTTCATCGCTGAAAGAATGGCGGAAAAAATTTTGCATCAAAATCTCGGAGGTATTATCAAAATCGCCTGTTCTGTACAGGGAGATGTGATTGCCTATGAGGTGGCAAAAAAAATGAATGCGCCGTTGATCATGCTTAGCTACATCGAAGGCCCGTACTATGCCAAACCTAATGAAAACATCTACTTCATCCGTGACGTAATTGAAACAGGACGGGGGTCAGCAAGGGCTATTGAAAAAATAACGAGGAGGGATGTTTGTCCTATAAACGTTATCTGCATGTTTGATTATCGCATGCATTTAAGTACAAAAACCTTTATGGCACCAAAAGCTGAAAACGACGAACCTCAAAAGACCGGTATCCAAATTAAGTCCCTGGTAAATATAAACCATTTGGCTAAAAAGGAACCAGCGGTAGAGGAATGGATGAGGGTGAACCTGCACCTGTTTGGAAAGGGTAATCGGTATATACCTGGTCAATCCTAAAAAGAATGTGAATTATTTCATGAGCCCTGCCTTGATACTGGCAGGGCTCATTTTATTTACGCTTATTCATTATGTCACTTGTGATCAAACCGTCAGCCATAGTGATAGTACGATGAGCAAGTTTTGCATATTCTGGTTCGTGAGTAACCATTATTATAGTCTGTCCTTCTTGGTTTAGATCAATAAAAGTTTTTATTACTTGTTCAGAAGTTTCCGAATCAAGATTGGCTGTAGGTTCATCTGCAAAAATAACTTTTGGGTCGTGTGATATGGCACGTGCGATAGATACTCGTTGTTGTTGACCGCCTGAGAGCTGACTTGGCAGATTGTTCATACGATCAAGGAGCCCAACTTTGTCGAGAGCCATTTTAGCTTTTTTGGTAGCTTGATTCACGCTGTACCCTTGCATTAAAAGAGGTAGCATTGTATTTTCAAGTGCCGAGAGTGATGGAAGTATTGCGTAGTCTTGAAAAATATATCCTAGGTCATTTAAACGAGTATGAGTACGTTCACTCTCTGTCGCTTTTACTAAATCTTTACCATCGATCAATGCTTCACCTGATGTAGGAATATCTAGTAAACCAAGCTGGTACAAAAGTGTAGATTTACCAGAACCAGATTTACCGGTGATAGTTAGAAACTGACCCTGGGGTACAATAAAAGATACATTGTTTATAGCAATAATTTGTTGATCTCCACTTTGAAATATTTTTGTAAGATTTTTTGCTTCTATCATAAATTATCTTCCAAGTATTGCACTTAGAGTATTTTGTTTAATAACTATCCGAGCTGGTATATACCCTGCAATTATTGTTGCAGCTAACAATATACCTGCCCTAATAAGTGTCCCGTCGAGTGTCGCAACTAATATTCCATCAGAAAAAGGAAAATCGAGAGGATTAGCTGTAAAGTAAGGTTTAATAACAATAAATATTAGTGCCATACCTATAATAATCCCACAACCTGCATATATACATGCCTGATACATATAAGAATATAAAATTGCCCTTTTATTTATGCCGATACCTTTAAGTATTCCAATAAAACGCCTACGAGTAATAGCATTTACGAATATAACAATAAATATTGTAATTGAAGCAACAACGAGTCCTATACCTGAAATAACAGACCCGAGTATTGCAAAAGTTGCTTTAATATCTTTTAGAAACTTTGGGAAAGCTTCTTCGGCTGTCTGTATACGAGCATATTCCCCTACTCCGGATGCTGTAAGAAAATTCTTGGCTTGTATTGGATCAGTGCCGGGTAATAGCTGGATAGCGATTGTTCCTGCATTTAGATCGTCGCGACCCATTAGTTTACGTACTTCTGAATCAAGAGCAACTATAGAGGTATCGAAGTCATCAACTTTACTTTTTATAATTCCCTTTACAAAATACTCTTTAGAGGAATTACCTGCTGTTACTTTTATGCGTGATCCAACAGAAACATTTTTAAGTGTTTGGAAACCTGGAGCTTCAATGGGAGTAAACTCGTAGAGTAAATTTTTACCAATCAATACACTATCTTGATCTAAGGTATTTATATAAGAACCTCGAATAACAAATTTAGAAATGCCTGAGAACTTTTCTTCTTGTTCAGGATCAATACCAAGAAGTGACCCTCCAGCACCATCTCGCTTATCCCCAGGAGCAACTGTTTCTCGATAGTTTGACTCAACTCGGACAGAGCCAGTATATCTGACGGTGTGATTTTTG
>JBGAUR010000067.1:0-2987 GCA_044228545.1 Minisyncoccia bacterium
AACATAAACACAGATCATATTCTGACCTTTCTGGTTTAATATTGTGTCTATCGCGATAGCAGTCTTACCTGTCTGACGGTCACCAATAATAAGCTCGCGTTGTCCACGACCGATCGGAATAAGAGCATCGATTGCTTTGATACCCGTCTGCATTGGTTGGTCAACAGACTGACGACTCATAACCCCCGATGCAACTTTCTCAATAGGGTTTCTCTTATCTGTTTTAATATCACCCTTGCCATCGATTGGCATACCGATAGCGTTTAGTACACGACCAATTTGTTTATCTGAAACTGGAACAGAAAGTATTTGACCAGTAGCTTTTACCTCATCTCCTTCTTTAATATTAAAGAAGTCTCCAAGAACGATGACCCCAACGGAGTCTTCTTCAAGGTTTAGTGCAACACCTTGGGCTCCTGAAGAGAAACTGACCATTTCGGAAGCTTTTAAGTCAGAGAGTCCAGAGACACGAGCAATACCGTCGAAAACTTCCACTACATGACCAACCTTCTCGGCTTTCAAATCATCTTGGAATTTCTCAATTTGTTTTCTTAAATTTTCTACAATGTGGTTTTTGGTCATATTAGTTTTTAATTAAATAATCTTGTAATTTGTTCAACTTGTTTCTAAGGGTCATGTTTATAACTTCATCTCCGATTTCTATTTTTATTCCACCCAGCAAATCTTTGTTCTCTATAATATCTATCTCTACTTCTTTTGCTTTATATCTTTTTTTTATAAATTCTTCAATTTCTTCCTTGTCTTTATTTTGTAGTTTATTTGTAGAAGAAACTTTTACTCTAGCAATACCCTCTTCTTTATCTACTATTTTCTCTAATTGTTCCAAAATCTGGGGAGCTTTATTAAGTAAGTGCTTACTTGCTAGTATTTTCGTGGCATTTTTCATAGTACTTTCAAGACCACCTCCAGATTTATTTTTTCCGGATTCATATATTGCCTTCGCGATGTTTTTAGTAGAGATACTAGCCATAATGTTTTAAATCTTTTTTATCTGTTTTATTACTTTGCTTTCATAATCGCTCTTGTCGTGAGATTCTAATAACTTTTCTGTGGCTTTAACTACAAGAGAAACAATTTCTCCTTTTGCCTCTTCTACCATTTTTACTTTCTCAGCTTCTAGAGTCTTTTTACCATTCTCGATCATCGACTCAACTTCACTTGAAGCTTTTGCTAAGATATCTTTTTTATTGTTTTCAGCTTCAACTTTAACAGTATTAAATATTTCACTCGCTTCTTTACGAGCTTTAGATAGAACTTCTTCGTATTCTTTCTTTGTTTGTTCTAGGAGTTTTGCGTTGTTTTTAGCATCATTTAGCCCTCCTTCTATCTTCTCTCCGCGTTCTTTCATTAATTTACCCAAAGGCTTTAATGCGAAGAAATATAATACTAAGAAAACAATGAGGAAATTTATCGCCTGAGCGACTATTATTTTCCAATCTATATGAAATGTAGTTATAAGTGAATCCATTTTATGATTAATATTATCTGATAAAAGAGCCTTAGCTCCTTACTCCTAGCCACTTGTGATAGAGACAATTGACTAGATGTAAATAGCAAATGCTACTTAATTGAGAATGCGATAACGAGAGCATAGATCGCGATAGCTTCTGCGAATGCTGAAGCGATAAGCATTGGCACAAGAACCTTGTCAGATGCTTCAGGGTTGCGACCAATCGCTTCCATGGCTTTAGCACCGATCATACCGATACCTATAGCAGGACCAATTGCTCCAACCCCGATTGCTATAGCTTTTGCTAGTGTTGCAATTTCCATAATTTTTTGAAAATTTAACTAATAATCTCGACTACTTTTTAAATAAACTTTACCAGAAAGTTTCTTTTGAAAACGTCAATGGGACATTTACAAAAGGAATTTCCCGCTACACTGTTGCTAACTTTTCCTCGCTATGATGTTCCTCATGCTCATCATGATCTTGACTTGCTATTGTGAAATACACAAGTACTAAGATTGCAAAGATAAATGCTTGGATCGCTCCAACAAATATTTCCAAGAATAGAAAAGGTATTGGTAACCCGTAAGCAAGGAGCGCACTCATAGACATAAGAAGAACTTCACCAGCAAAAACATTACCAAAAAGACGAAATGAAAGTGATGCAACTTTGGCTAACTCTCCTATTAATTCAAGAACCCCTACAAAGAAAGTTACAGGCGAAACTACTAAAACAGTAGGATCCTTTCTAACCTTTTTAAATATTCCAAATATTGATTTTAGATTAACATACTTATTGAAAGTCTTCCAAAGCCCAATTGACATTATTCCAAATATATTCGCACCTACTACTGACATAAGTGCAAGAGCAAGAGTAGTATTTATATCCGCTGTACCTGATCTAATAAATGGTATAAAACTTGAGCCTTCTTTACTTGTTTCTATTAAACCAAACCCTCCAAGAGGAAGTATTCCAAGCCAGTTGTTTAAAAGTATGAATAAGAATATAGAAAAAACTAAAGGAAAAACTTTCTTGGATATCTTTCTACTACCTGTAACCTGATCGCATAATGATAAAGCCCCGTTTATCATGATTTCAAAAAAGTTTTGAACACCCTTAGGTATCTGTTTTAATTTTAGTCTAATAGCCAAAGATATTATCAAAATAATGAAAACTACAATCCAACTTGTAAGGAGAGAGTTTGTTATTGGTAGATGTCCAATATGATAAACATGCTCTGCGTATAGAGTTGATTCATGCTTTATTTCAGTATGGTTTAAGTTATTCTGATTTTCCATCTTTTTCTTTATCTATTTTATGAATATATTTTATAGAAATTTTACCTATTGCAATCATTGATATACTAAAGGCAAGAATAGTTGCACCTACGAATATCCAAGGTGATGTGTCGTATTTTTTATCTAAATATTTACCTATGAACAAAGCCAGTACTATAGGTATTGCAACCCAAGCTGAAACTTTGGCAAACATTATCATCGCAGGTTGCCACCAAAT
>JBGAUR010000067.1:2997-3326 GCA_044228545.1 Minisyncoccia bacterium
GTTCTACCACTGAACTACACACGCATTTTACTCACTTAATAAAAAACAGGCGCTTACGAAGCGTCACCGAAACTATACCAAAAAAACCTCTATTTTGCAAACAAAAATACCCCTAAAATAAGGGGTATTTTTGAGAATAAGCTAGAGAACTATCTATTTCCACGGAAACCACCACTTTGTGGTCGAGCTTCCATTGGTCGAGCTTCGTTCACTGTAAGGTTACGACCTTCGTAATCCTTGCCATCAAACATTGAGATAGCTTTGTCAGCATCTGCATCGTTTTCCATTTCTACGAAACCGAAGCCTTTTGAGCGGCCAGTCATCTTATC
>JBGAUR010000068.1:0-3295 GCA_044228545.1 Minisyncoccia bacterium
TTATCTTTATCTAATCTGATTTTTGAACCTTCTTCAAAATCTTTTGCTGTATCTCGCCAATCTTTATCTAATAATCCTTTTTGGTTCTTTAGGGACAATACATGATTAATTGCACCAATCTCTATAAATCCAATCTCTCTAGAGTCCCCACTTCCTTTGCGATTATCTCCCATAACAAAAATAGAATCGTCGGGTACAGTGACTTTTTGACACTCTTTGAGGAATGTTTCACCAAAAGTAGATCGTGGCTGAGCAGTATATTGTTCTCTAAAGGGTTCGTTATTTAGATATACTATTCCACCCCTGATCTCTATAGTATCTCCTGGCATTCCAACAATCCGCTTTACCCACCCAGTTTCCTCACCCGTAATACTCTTTGTCATTTCTTTAATCTTGTCGTTTTCAATAACTACAATATCCCCTCTACCTATTTGATAGCCAAAATATCGCTTACCTGCTATCAGAAGCCCGTTGGGATAAGGGGTCATACCAGGAGTGCCAACTACTTGTTTTGATAACTCCTTGGGATCTGTTCCTTCGCCCTTGGGGAATGTCGGCGCCATAGAACCTGTTCCAGACACGCTTATCATCTCGCTTCCGTATCCAAGAACTGAGATTGCCGTAAGACCTACTAAGGCATATCCACCAACCCACACAGGCAGTACTACAAAACCAATAAACAAGAAAGCCATCACTTTTCGAAGAATCAACCTAGGATATATAGATTTAAATAGTCCTTTGATTCCAAATTGCTTAACTCTCTGAACGATAGTAAGAGGTTGAAGAAAATAGAAAAAAGCAAAAATTGGCAAAATAGCGAGGCTAAAGAATAATTTAATCAGGAAAAGTATTGGATTTTGCTTTTTAGTAGTCCGAGATTTCAAGGCGTAAGTTGTAAAGCTAATTGATCCTATTAAAAATGCCAAGCACCCTAAAAGCACAAATCCTGCAATCACGTAACCATACATATCAGGAACTTTATCGAGTGTATCTTTAAGTGCCAGAGAAACGTACCCTAATAATGCAATTACAATTAATATACAAGATGCCCAAATGATTGCTGAGTTTTTTGTAATCTTCTCTGGGGTAGTAACTTTATTCATTCTCAATTTGATTATACTCGCCTGATCTCAAGAGTGTTAAAATACTTTTATGGGTTTAGTTATTCATAAAAAAAGAACTAATGTCGGGATTTTGATCTTTGTAATCGTATTTGGAATTTTTGTTATTGCTTCACAAATTTTACCCCCTTTTATCTATAACGAATATGAATCAAGCTTTCGGAATGACATAGGTAAATCTCTAGATTTATCCCAAACTATTGAATCTGCGATCGCGATAAGAAGAACAGGCTTATCAGACGGCACAGTGACACGTGAAGAACACAAAGAACTGGGACAGCAAATAGAGGCATCCATAAAGAGAGTTCAAGATATTTTGGACAGTGGCAAAACTATAAACGGAAAACAAGACAAAATACCATTCCTCTCGGAAAAATATCGTAACTACCATAACAACAAAAAGCTAGCATTTGATGAATACGCACGATTACAAGGAGTTTTCCTAATAAAGAAGGAAAACGATCACATGTTTACCGATACAATGACACTGCTTGCTGATGCAGACGCTGTAATTTATGACATGAAAGATCCTGAGTGGACAAACTTGACTTTGACACTCCTAGATAAAAGCAATGTTGTCAAAACCAACGCTGATAAACTAAAGGCGAGATCCTTTATCACTCCAGAACTACATGATTATTTAATCAAAGCATCTGATCTATATTCTTATATGTACTACCAATCAAAAAAAGTAGTTGAAGAAAATAGCTGGGATAATTATGACATCAAGAAAATACTAGTTCTTACAGAAGCCAGGGGGGATTACGACTTAAATGTGCTGATGAAAGAAACCTGGGACATCGGAGATGAAATTATTGCAAAATATCAAAGTGAGTTTGCCAGTAATGATGATGAACTATATAAATGGGGGAAATATTACAGTGATGAAAAACTAGCATTTGACCCAATAAGCATGTTACTTTCTAAATTTAATAAAAAGTATCCACAAAATCTACCAGTAGATAGTAATCCAACAATCTTACCAAGCAACGTAGAACCTGAAAGTACAACCTGAGTATGAAAATTATTAAATACACAATCGTTTTACTAATTGGATTTTCACTAGGTGCTTATATTTATGGCCAACCTTCGCGAAATGATAATCAAATCACAGCAACTCAAGATCAAAATGTCACCGATGATCGATATGAACTAACACAATTCCCAGTATTTAACTTTCCCTTAAGTTATTTTGACGGTACCGAAAAGCTAATTGGCGCAGACGCATACAGCGTAATACATAATGACAACTTTTATCGATCTTACCCAACTACAGAAATAAAGTTACATGCAGACGCCTACTCAACAGAGATAATAGATCTACCTTCCATCAAAACTGATAAACAGATACATACTGAATTGCCCGATGCTGACTTTATGGGGACGTCAAAAGATACAAATATTCGTAAATATGGTGATCTAGCTAGAAGATTTGTAGGAGAAGCTGGTGATGGAACCCAGATCAATGATATTTCATATGCTGATATAGATAAAGACGGATCAAAAGAAACTATACTTTCAACTGTGGTTGTGGGTGCTAATGTAATTGGTGGAGGCAACTTTGTAATCAAAAACAATAAAATTATATTTTCGACAAAGGAAACAACATTTTCAGAAATTAAGCCTGCAAATGACGATAATGGATTCTATTTACAATGGGATGATAATTTTAAACAAAGAGATGGTTATGTAACTACCAGATTCGTATTTGAAGAGTCCACCTTCAAACCAGTATATGAGCAGACTGTAAGATATATAAGGGTAAAGTAATATGCCTAATCTATACGGTCACCCCAGTCGATTCGAGACAGACAATAAAAAAATTAGCAAGTACGGGATCCTCATATACATAGTTATGTTTACGGTCATTGCAGTAACATTGCCATGGATTTGGACCATCGGAACCTATTCGATATCAAGTAAATACTTGCTAGTCACAATTCTTTTTGGCGCCTTACTATTTATCGACTCCCAGATCAGGCATGAAAAATCAATTCTACTTCGATTCCACAGTGGACTGATCGGAGAAAGTCAGATTGGAATAATCCTTACGCAGCTAAGTCCTGAGTACTATGTATTTCAAGATGTTCACATCCCTGGTCACAAAGAAAATATTGATTATGTGGTAGTAGGACCAACAGGACTCCACGCTATTGAGGTAAAAAATGATAAAG
>JBGAUR010000069.1:0-3253 GCA_044228545.1 Minisyncoccia bacterium
TAATTTTTTCACCTATTCCGATCGATGACTCTAACATGTCGCCTACGACGCCAAAGTTTCCCTCGGCGAGTAGAATAACGGGTTTATCCATAGATTTTTCACGAGCATACTGAATTAGATCTTTGATTCCATATCCTGCGTTCACACTTTCGATGTACTGTCCGCGATCAACAGGAGGGAACGGAATTTTCTGATTATCGAATAATATTGCATAGTTGAAGTAACCGACACTTAGAGCGTAGAACGTGAAACAGAGAACTTTGACTGTCTTATTTTTTGTACTACTGATTAAATAAGCTGCAGTCAAAGTTAGGAGCGTAGCAAAAAATATAAGATATCGGGGAAAGATTACCTTGGCAAAAAATGAAATAGCAACATAGGGGAATAGAAGCCATGCTGCAAGATAGAGACCCAATCTCCAATCTTTTTTGATCAAGAAAAATAATCCCACCACTCCGATAACTCCTAATGCGTAGCCCATTTCAGAAAACACATACCACGGAATTAGGGGTAGATTGCTTATCACCAGAGAGAATGGCGCTGCGAAGAACTCTTTGAATGTGAGAACAAAAGTGCCATTTTTTTGATCGACATACTGAAGATAAGGAGAGAGTCTTTGTACGTTGTAAATGACCAGCGCTAGGACATAGGCAAAAACGAAAAGTACATAGAAACTGAAAGAATTTTTGATGAAGGACTTTTTCTTGAAAGCGAGTACAGGTGCGAGTCCACTGAGCGCCACAAACATCTGTGAGGAAGATTTAGTAAGCATGGCTGTACCTGCAGCAAGGCCAAACGCGAGAGCTACATCCATTCTCAGCGTTCTTATAAGAAGAATCGACCCAAATAGTATCCAGATAAATCCTGCGTTAACAGCTGAATCGGCAAGCGCCATTCTGTCATAAAATAGAAACATCGGAGTGAAAATGTAGAACAGTGAGGCTATAAAAGCTGTTTTTTTACCCCAGAGATAGTAGGAGAGAGAAAAAACTCCTTTGAGCGCGATCAGTCCTGAGAGTACAGAAAACATTCGGCCACCTAACAGAAGGTTGGGTGAAAATATCTTGAGAAATGGAATCATTCCCCAGGTGTGTAGCGGTTGTTTCCCATCAGTTAGAGAAATAAAGCGCCACGCCGCATCCTTCCAAGCAATCTTGGACCAGTGAATATAGATGCCCTCATCGGTGAAAATCGGAAACTTATCAAGATTTATGAGGCGAGTTGCGAGATAAGTGACGAGTAGTAAGGCAGTATAAAAAAGATCGCGCTTTGAAAAGTTTTTTCGGAACCAATTGACAAAGCCAGATATGTCAAACATCACAATTATTATATAATACTTCAATGTCCAACTCTCAAGAGGGATCGGTTTTAACTCTTCATTCGGTCTACAACTATGCCTAATATCAAGGAAATACTCGGAATCACCGCTGTCGTAATAAGTATTTTTAGTTTATTTCCGTATATATCCGATATCGTAAAAAAGAAAACTAAGCCGCATCTTTACACATGGGTGATCTGGACACCTCTCACATTTATGGCCTTCTTCTCTCAGATGAGCGACGGAGCTGGTGCAGGTGCCTGGACCACCGGTGTTACCGCCATACTCTGCTTGTTAATACTCGCCTTGTCTTTTAAGTTTGGCACGAAAGATATCACGAGGAGTGATAAAGTCATGTTGGCCGGAGTTGTTGGCGCCACATTCCTGTTCATAATTGTGAGGAACGCTTTACTTTCGATCATTCTCGTAACATTTATTGATGTTGCTGCGTTTTATCCCACGATTAGAAAAAGCTTAAAGAAGCCTTACGAGGAAACTCTTTCGACTCATAATTTTGCGGCAATCAAACATTTTATATCCATATTTGCTCTAGAAAAGATTTCCCTAATCACTGCGCTCTACCCGTCAGCTGTATTTTTAGCCAACCTTATACTTGTAGGGGTTTTGATAAAGGGAAGAAAGAAATAGGTTTGTTTCTATTATTTTCCCAACATAAAATCGGGAATCGCGATTCTGAGAACTCGGAAAAATAATTAAAGCGCTGTAAGGCCCTTGTCTGGTTGAATTTGGTAGTATTAGGAATGTACGACTGGCATGCAGTGCTCGGACTTCTGTCCGGACTTCTCATATTCTTCGCGATCGTCCCATATATTCGAGATATTTTGAACGGTAAAACCAGGCCAAACTCAGTTTCTTGGCTTGGTTGGACAATATTATTGAGCATTGGAGCCGCTGCACAGATAAAAGAAGGGGCCAGTTTTTCCGTTTTGTTGTTAATAGGAGACTTACTTGGAACTGGAATTACTTTTTTGTTGTCATTAAAGTACGGAGTAACAAAGTACACATTGTTTGATAGATTAAGTCTGATCTTCGGTTTTTTGGCTATCGCGTTATGGATGATAACTAAAAATCCACTAACAGCTCTGGTCCTATCTGTAATTGCAGATCTAATTGTTTCTATGCCAACTATTAAAAAGTCTTTCAGCGATCCAATGTCAGAGACGCCTTCTGCATTTTTTATCTTTGCTACGGCCGCATTTGTTGGAGTTTTGTCTACGACGAAGTTCGATGTAGCAAATCTACTATTCCCCGTATATTTATTTCTGATAAATATTTTGATCGCCACACTTAGTCTTCGAGGAAGATTGGCTAGAAAGTAAACAAGGTATAGTCGGCATTTTTAAATAAAATCACCTTATCTTCTGCGTATTTTGCGTCTTGGTTTGAGATGAGGAAGAGGCCATCATTTTGGGTAAGAGCTTTCTCAAATGCCTCTATCTCATAGAAGTAATTTACTTTTTTATTACTGTAGTAGACGGCGCAGGCATTGCCCCCGTAGTACCAAGTGTTCGTAAGCGTCTCATCTAGAGGGAGTATAACCTTGGCCTGTCGTTCGCCAAACGGAACGAGGTAGTTGAGAACACTGCCTTGTAGTTTTGAGGACTGCAAAATTACCTCATATCTTGAATCAATTGTTGGTTTACTTTGCGTAAATCGTGTTTCGTTCAGGATTAATTTTCCTACATCCAAGATGATTAAAATTAATAAGAGAACAAAAAGTACATTACTTAGTACTTTATTTTTTTTCTTCAT
The DNA here is from genome assembly GCA_044228545.1 of Minisyncoccia bacterium. GTDB lineage: Bacteria > Patescibacteriota > Minisyncoccia > Phycocordibacterales > UBA9973 > UBA8515. The sequence goes on from JBGAUR010000069.1 coordinate 3,092, forward strand.
AAAATCAAAGACCAGATTCAGGCAAATCGCGAGAAAAATGGAAAGGTACGGGAGTAGTGGAATCACATACCATGCAATTCGAGTTTGGACTCGTGAAATAGATATGAGAGGTAGGAGCACGAATAAGAAAACTGTATAAGTGAGACTATTTTTCTCAATTTG
>JBGAUR010000006.1:0-27214 GCA_044228545.1 Minisyncoccia bacterium
GAGCATCAACTCCATATTTATCAAATAATATCCAAGGGTCAGGAAAGTTATTTTTAGATTTAGACATTTTTTGTCCATCTTCTGCGAGTATTGTCCCAGTAGTAACAACATTTTCGAATGGCGCTTTACCAAATAGCATTGTTGAGATTGTGTGGGTATAGTAGAACCAAGTTCTAGTCTGAGCAATATATTCAGCTACAAATCCCGCTGGGAAATTAGTCTTTTGCCAATCAGACCGTTCAAATGGATAGTGGTCCTGAGCAAAAGGCATCGACCCTGATTCAAACCAGCAATCGATAACTTCAGGTATACGAGTATATTCCTCTCCATCTTTTTCAACTGGAACGAAGTCTATGTATGGTCTATGAAAATCAAGATCATAATCTTTATTGTGTGGGAAATAAGTAAAAGGTAGCTCCTGCACTTGAGCGTTTGTAAGATAATTGTAATTTTCTCTGTTTCTTATTAGTTCAAGTGTTTCTTCTATGCTAAATATTGAAGCGCCTGAAATCATAAGCCACGCTGGCCCACCATGAGTAACTATTAATATTTTTTTATCTTTATATTGTTCTTCGATTTCAAACAAGAAACCCATCGCTCGACGCTTTACATCGAGGTACGATTCATTCCCCTCTGGAGCATAATTAAAATTCTCAACTGTTTTTGGATATTCAGTATGATACTCAGCCCATGTGCGTCCTTCGTACATTGGTAATGATATCTCATGAAGACGATCATCGAGAATAATCTGCTCATCGCTAAGCCCTAAAATATCCTGAACTATTTTTGTAGTTTCTTTTGTTCGGTTAAATGGTGAAGTTATTATAAGATCAATACCTTTGTCTTTTAATTGAAGCGCACTATTATGAACCTGCTCTTTACCCTTTTCTGTCAGGTGACTACCACTATTTGTCACGGTATTTACCATGTTTTTTACGTTGTGATTTGTCTCACCATGGCGCATTACAAAATATGTATTGCCAGATTTTTTAGTATGAGCTTTTAAGTCATCGTGGGATTTTATAAAAAGTAATTTCCCATCTTTGTTTTTCCAAATAGGAAGTGGACTTGCCCAGTACCTATTGCGAGAAATTGTCCAGTCCGGCGCACTTTCCATTGTATTTTTAAACCTACCGTCTTTAAGATGTGATGGTATCCAATTCATAGATTTGGCAGTTTCTAACATCTCATCTTTAGATTTCTGAATATTAACAAACCATGAAGGTAGCGCATAATAGAGAAGTGGTGTATCGCATCTATAGCAATGTGGATATGAGTGGATTATTTTTTCTTTAGCAAAAAGGAGTCCACTACGAGCAAGGTATTTTATGATTGCTACATCTGTGGACTGATGATCTTCTTTGGGTTTTGCCTTCATACCAATAAAATCTGTAACGGCACTCGAAAATACTCCATTTTGTTCAACATGGCGGATAAAAGGTATATCGTTAGAACGAGCTAAGTACATATCCTCTTCACCAAAGGCAGGTGCCTCATGAGCAATACCTGTACCTTTGTCTATGGTGACAAAGTCTGCATGCCAAACTCTCCAAATATTATTTTTATACTGCATATCGACATCCTTATAATATGGAAAAACTGGTTCGTATTCTAAACCGGTAAGCTCATACCCTTCTACTTTTTTAATTACCTCAGGATTTGTAAATTTATCCTTTAATTTCTCATATGATTCTGGAGTAAGGACTATAGTTTCTTTTCCACTTGGAGGTGTATGAGTCACAAAAACATAAGACAAATCATGGTTAACTGCTATAGCGGTGTTACCAGGAAGAGTCCAAGGGGTTGTAGTCCAAGCTAAAAGATATAAGGCTACTTCGGAAGAATCTTGCCCTTGCATTATTAAATCACTAAGAAACGGTGAAGTGGTAAGGTTTTGATTATTTAGTGGGATCTTAAACTTAACATAAACAGAAATATCAGTTATATCTTTATAACTGTTATCCATAGCAATTTCAGAATTGGCTATTGGGGTCTCACAACGTGGACAATATGCAAGTACACGTACTCCTTCGTATATCAGACCTTTATCATTCATCTGTCCTAGCGCCCACCAGACGCTCTCGATAAAAGAATTATCCATAGTCTTGTATGAATTTTCAAAATCTACCCAGCGACCGATACGATCAACTGTTTTCTTCCATTCAGAAACATAGGTTAAGACTTTACTCCTAGCATGTTCAGTAAATTTTTCAACACCAAGTTTTTCAATTTCTTTTTTACCTGAAATTCCTAAATCTTTTTCTACAATATTTTCAATCGGCAAACCGTGGCAATCCCACCCCCAACGTCTGGGTACTCTGAATCCGCGCATTGTCTGATAGCGACCAATAACATCTTTCGCAGTACTTCCCAATATATGGCCGTAGTGTGGTAAGCCTGTCGCAAATGGTGGACCATCGTAAAAAACATAATCCCCTTTTGGAGAATCCTTTTCTAAGCTTTTCTTGAAAGTATTATTCTCCTGCCAGAATTTTAAAATTTCTTCCTCGCGAAAAGCAATAGAAGATTTTTTATTATCTACTTCTTTAGAATATCCTTTGGTTGGTTTTTCAACATTTCCTTGCATTTTGATTTGATGAAGCAAATTATTTTATGAAAAAATGTCCGTCCACGTACAATAACTAAAATAGTTACTATACAAGGACGAGTTTCTCGTGGTACCACCTTGTTTACTTCTCATTTAATAGGGCTCTACTAACTCTTTTGAGTATTCTTCCCCAAGCTCCAGAGTGATAGCTCTTTCAACGCTTATATTTAAAGATTACTATATAAAACACATTTTTGCAAAGCTTGCATTATTTTTGTAAGTAGGTAGTATTAAGATCAAATTGTAACTTCTATGATGATACAAGTGCAATGAAGGACTTGAGGCTTTGTAAGAAACGGAGGGTGTCCGGACGTTCTTTACTCTCCGTCGTGTCTCCTTACAAAGATGCTTGTATAAGTCAAAAGAAGCCAATTGGCCGGTTACTGTAAAAGGTAACCGGCTCTATTTTTATTATTTGCATTATTTATAAAAATAAGTAATATACAAACCAAGCTGAACCTTCTCCTGTTTTTAGGTGAAAATGAAGGGTTATCCTAATGCTGTCTATGATCTCGGAAAAGTCCTTCGCAATTAAAAACCGAGGTATCTACTTGCATAGATTGCTCACTAAAGACAACATGCTCAGCTAGATGCTACATTGGCCCGGCGATGCGTACCCAAAAAGTACGTTGACCCGGGCATTTTTTATTACATTTTTTCTGGAGTTTTGATACCAAGAAGATACAGACCATTTTTCATAGTCTGATGAAATGCTTCTACTATAGCTATACGGTAATTAGTATTTATATCTTCTTTATTTAAAATCATAGTATTGCCATAGAAAGTATTAAACGCACTTGCAAGCTCAGTCAGATATGTAGCTATATGATGTGGTTCAAGAAGATTATATGAACGTTCTACAACTTCAGGGAATTGATATAATATTTTTTCAAGAGTTGTAATTTCATCCGGTATATCTTTATAATCAATATCAATTCCTTCTGCTTCACCTTTTTTAATAATTGAGTTTGCACGTACCGCAGTGTATTGTAAATATGGACCAGAGTCTCCTTCAAAAGAAATAGATTTTTCGAAATCATAAATAATATCAGAACCTAGTGACGACTTTAATATAGAATACTTAAGCGCAGATACTCCGACAACTTCAGAGATTTCTTTTTTCTCTTCGTCATTGAGCTCACGATCTTTTACTTTTTCATATACTACTTCCATTGAGTCATTTATAAGCGACTCACCAGTAACAACATTTCCCTTTCTTGAAGACATCTTGCCAGATGCGAGACGCATCATACCATGGGTAATATGCTTCATTCGAGATTCAAGGCTCGGGTGGATAAGCGACACAGCCTTTTGGACAACCTTCATATATTCACCTTGTTCTATTGCAGTAGTAATAATAGAAAGATCTGGATTCTCTTTTTCAAATTTGGTAATAGTTAGGCCTACTTCTTTTGTTTCGTATAGTGGGAGCCCCAACGATGTGATAAATACTCTTGTATGGAGCTTGGGGTTGTAGTTCTCGGCATGGAAAACTATAGCGCCGTTACTCTCGGTAAAAACATTGCCAATATTTTCTCGAACTATTTTCTCTCCTATTGGGGCCATAGCGCTTTCAAAGAAATAATAGTTAAATTTAGTTCCAAGCTTTCTGTATATCTCTTCAAATGCACGAAGTGTGATATCACGACCCCAATCGTATATTTTATTTATTTCATTATCAGCCCTGCTGTAAACTTTTTTATTTATTTCATCTATCTGGATTTTTATCGCTTCATTGTCTTCGTACACCTGAGCTCCTTTTGAATAGCACTCACCGATCCACAAGGCCAGTTCGCTTGCGGGCTCTGTCCTAGAAAGCTTCTCGTTAAACTCACCATCTGATAGCCACATGATTCCATAGATAGCTTTTGCAACATGGAGTCCAACATCACCCTGATAATTTGCTCGCACAGTCTTTGCACCAGAATATTCTACAATACGAGAAATAGACTCCCCGATTGCATTACTCATAAGGTGACCAATATGAAAAGGCTTGAAGGGATTTGGTTGAGTATATTCAACCATAACTTTTTTACCAACTAGAATTTCATTCTTTCCCCAATTTTCTTTTTGTTTTAAAATTTCTTTTACACTATCTATAAAAAATTCATGTGGCAGGTAGAAGTTTATAAACCCAGCACCAGCTACTTCGATTTTTGATATTTCTTCTGGATTTTCTTTTTCAATTTCTGCCTTTATTTTTTCGGCGAGCTCTCTAGGGTTTGTTCCTAGTTTTTTAGCATAAGCCATGGCAGCATTTGTAGAATAATCACCGTTATTTAGATCAGCCGGATGCTCAAGGGAAATATTCTCGGATTCAATACCGAGGTTATTTAATGCATTTTTTATTAAAATTTCTATCTCACTTTTCATCTTATTTATGCCCTGTTGAGCCAAAACCTCCTCTACTTTCTTCTTTCATTTTATCAACCTCTTCCCATTCTCCTATATCTACTCTTACAAATACTCCTTGGCCAATCCTCTCACCTTTTTCTACTTTAACATCATTGTCAGATAAATTGTAGACTTGTAACAATATCTCATCTTGTTCTCCATGATAGTCATTGTCTATATATCCTGTGGTCACAAGTAAACCTTTTTTCTTTAAAGTACTGGATCTATCCTTTATTTCGAGCATATAACCTTTTGGAATCTCTACTATGATATTAGTCGGTAATCTTTCCAATGTCTTTGGAGCTATATTGGCATCAATCCGTGAATACATATCAAAAGCAACAGCTCCAGATGTCTGATATTCTGGTAGGGGTAATGTATTATCGATTCTTTTAATTTTTACTTTCATAATTAAAATTTTAAATATTCACCCTCAGTAATAACTTCTATATTTCTATCAATAATCTTGAGTGCAGATTGATTGTCTAATGCGTATATTATTTTACCTTTCTCTTGAGCAATTTTCTTTATATATTCTTTTTTTGCATTTGGGAAATCAGAAGAGTTGTAATGTGGACGAATATACACATCTACAAAATTTAAGGCGTCTTCACTTTTATAACCAAACTCTTCTTCATAATATATTTTTTTGTCGTCGCTACTTAATGCAAGTGTTGGGTTTGTAACCATACTACCTGCACTAACTCCTACATATACTCTTGTTTTTAGTAATTCAGGAAGCATCTCAGCTAGACCTGATTCTTTTAACCAATACATTAAGTGAGAGGTATTACCACCAGAGAAAAAAAGTACATCTCCGGCTTCTATTCTTGGTTGCCAATTTTTTCTAGGTAACGCTGATATATCTACAATATCAATAAACTTGAATCCTTGTTTCTTAATATTGTATAAATCTTTTATAAACCAAGCTTTATCACCCCGGCCTACATTCATAGCTGTTGGAATAAAAACAATAGTGGTTTCAGATGCTGGTTTACCGACCATTTCAAACAATGCGTTTGAAATTGAGTCATTAGCTAAACCATCTGATGTAAGTAATAATTTCATATATCTATTTTAACAGCTTCTTAACTTTATCGTATATTTCCTCATGGATATCTTCGCGTGTACGGATAGAGCTTCCTTTAGCGCAATCTACTTTTTTATAGTACTTCTGAGTTTTTGCTAGCCAGTTTGCACTGTTGCGCGAATTTGTAAGGTATTCAACATTCCCCTCTACAATATCTTTCTTCTTCCCCAAATAAGTTCTTTTTAGTTTTTTGTTTCTTTCTTTTATCAAGCCGAGGATTATCTTCATAGGAAGATCTAGATAAAGAACCACATCCGGCCTTGGAATTTTAAAAACTTTATACTCCATCTCATCAAGCCATTTTATAAATGCTTCTCTTTTCTTTGCATTTTTAATCTTTCCTCCTTGGTGAATTTGATTTGCACTCACATAGCGGTTTGCAATAACTATATACCCTTTTTTAAGCCAACTCTCTATCTCATCTTTAGACTCAAATCGATCAGCAGCATAAAGAACTGAAGCAATTTTTGGGTGAACTTTTACGAAATTGTAGTATTGCTCAGAAAGACAGTGGCCGATAAACTTACCGAAGAAATTTTTATAGTATTCTGGGAAATCAACATTTTTTATCTTATATCCTTCTTTTGTAAGTCGTTTAGAAAGTAGCGCCACTTGTGTCGCTTTTCCACTTCCGTCTGTACCATCTATAACTATGAATTTCCCTTTTTTTACCATAAAGTCATTATATAGGAGTCGTTTAAATAAGCCAAAATGTCTTTATTTACTTTATTTGAAATAGTGGTAATATGTCGATAAATCAAAACTAAAACATATGATCGACAAACAACTACAGTTGAGTGTCGATCTGACGCTCAATAAAGCAGAAAATATTTTCTGCAAAAAAGCACAGGACTATGGGACAGCTTGGCGAGAGATGAGAATCATATCTCTGGCTGATCAGTTATACATAAAAGCCAAACGTATAGCGACTATTTCAAATGGTATCCAAAAAGTAACAGGCGAAGATAACAACATTGAAAACGAGTTCTTAGGGATAATCAATTACGCAATAATGGGATTAATCCAGAATGACCTAAAAGATCCTGTACCAGGTGAACCCAAGATGTCTGCGGATGAAGCTATAGGTCACTATATAAGGATCGTTGATAATTTTGAGGATTATTTACAAACTCAGAATCCTTATTATCTTGAGAAAATAGAGGAGCTTGATATTGAGCACATGGCAGAACTCTTGAAACAAAAAATCCAGAGGCTGAAAAACTTCTATATAAGTAAAAAGGACGGAAACAAAATGCTTATATATGGAGCACTGATGGAAATATTAACGTGGTCAGCAATCGGCCATGGAAGATACAAAGCCACGCATTGATTCTAAACAAATCAACGCGTGGTATTTTTATTTTTTATCATGGTAATTTTTGCCTGTTTTATAACTTTCTATTGCGTGAACACAAAAACTAAATACTGGAGGAGGAATATTGTCTATATCGCACCATTCCCAATTTTCGCGTTTTTCAGGTTCACAAACTGTAGGCTCGCCACTTTCCCAATCTGCTGTAAGTTCTATATTTACGTAATGATGAGGTTGATAGGCAGTTACATTTTCAACTGCCAAAAATTTAATATTCTTTATTTGTATCCCAGCTTCTTCTAAAGTCTCACGCTTTGCACAATCCTCGAAAGATTCCATATAATCTAGATGCCCTCCCGGAAAAGCGTACTCTCCGGCCCCATGTGAACCCTTACGCCTTCCCATTAAGACCTTCCCATCTTTGAAAATCATTATTCCAACACCAACTCTAATTTTTCCAATGTCGTTATTCATTTTATTATTTAAATATTTTATCTAAAATTGTATTTATTTCTTCTTTTGTCTCGTAAGGGAATATTTCACAATGTGGACTACCAACTATCATAGATGAAACGCGTTTACCAGGAGTATTGTGGTATAAGCAACAAATTCTTTTATTTAGATTCTCAGCATAAGATATCTCATACCCTACACCAAGTGAAGGGGTTGTAATATCTGCAATAATGATATCAGACTCTTTTATGAGCGAAACATCGCGATCGTATATCTCCTTATCTGTCATACCAACTGTCCCATAGCTTGTCAGATTTTTATCTGAAACAAACTCAGTGAGAACTTCACCATACCCTTGCAATAAACCAACAATATATTCATACCATTCTTGATGTTCTCTTCCCCCTTTAATTGACCCTGAAAAATATATTTTCATAGTTACTTCTCTCCTAACTCTTTTAATGCTTCTTCTGCGTAGAATTTAATGTTTGGAACTAGATCCATCGTTTGCAAATCTTCCATTGTTGCCCACTTTATTTCTGAGCCTTTTTCGTGTTCAAGTACTGAATCAGAAATGATGTCAGTATTAGATTTTGCAAAGTAAACATGCACTACATGTTCATGAGTTTCGTTTACACTGTGGCGACCAAGATATTGCGGAGGCATAATTATTTTGAAATCTTTCTCACCTAGATCAGGCACTGGTTTACCAACAAGCTCTATATCGAGCCCCACTTCTTCTTTTACCTCGCGATAAGCTGCTTGTATTGGGTCTTCATCAAGTTCAATATGCCCACCAACAGAACACCATACATTGTACTTATCATGCATACGAAGAAGAACTTTATTTTTATAAACAATAAATACTTCTACTGTGAAATCTATTTTCTCGTGAATATGTGCCATATTATTTCATTAAATTAATAATTTCTTTAAAATATTTCGAGCCCAGTTTCTTCCATTACCTCCCTTTTTAAATTATCTATAAGTGAACTACCTGGGTCAATACGGCCACCTACTATATCCCATTTTGCTCCAACTTCAGGGTATTTTTCTGCCGAACGCTTAACAAGAAGATATTTACCTTCCTTACTCTTCAACAAAATTTTTACACCAACTTGGAGATTCATCTTATTTCTTTCCTTTTAAAATTTTATCTATCTTGTGAGCAATTTTTTTCATATCTTTTTCTTTTTTACCTATTGTTGTCTCTGCGCAAGTACCGAGGCGGATTCCTGATGGATCCATTACAGAACGTGGATCTCCTGGGATTGTGTTCATATTCACAATTATCCCTGCTTTCTCAAGGCGTTTACTTGCATCACTTCCAGATACCCCTTTGCCATTCATCCATGTATCCATGAGTATGAGGTGTGAATCTGTACCGCCAGAAATAATATGCCAACCAAGCTTTTTAAGTTCATCCGCTAGTGTTTGGGCATTCTTAACTACTTGCTTGGCATACTTTTTAAATGCCGGTGTATCGGCTTCTTTAAGAGCAATAGCAACAGCTGCGATGTTATTCTCATGTGGCCCACCAAAAAGTCCAGGGATTACCATCTTATCTAATTTCTTATCAAACTCACGAGAGTCCTTTTTCACAAAAAGAAGAGCTTGCCTTGGACCACGAAGAGATTTGTGAGTTGTAGTCATCACAGAATCTGCATATGGAAATGGAGATGGGTATACTCCCCCAGCTACAAGTCCTGCAAAGTGCGACATATCTACATGAAGTAGTGCACCGCATTTATCTGCAATCGCTCGGAACTTTTTAAAATCAACAGTTCTTGGATATGCAGTAAATCCTGCAACAATAATATCTGGCCGTTCAACTTGAGCTAGGGATTCGAGCGCTTTGTAATCTATCATTTCAGTTTTTGTATCAAGTTCAAACTGAAGTGGCTTCCAGAGTTTACCAGTCATCGAAAGTGGATGGCCATGAGTAAGGTGACCTCCAGAAGTGAGCTTCATGCCCATTATTTTTCCACCTAGTGGTACAAGTGAAGAGTAGAGTGCAAAGTTTGCAGGGCTTCCAGATAGAAGTTGGGCGTTTACATGCCAATTTTCTTTTTTTAATTTAAAAAGTTTAAGTGCACGATCAATACAGAGCTGTTCGACTTTATCTATAACTTCATTTCCACCATAATACCGGCGACCTGGGTAACCTTCCGCATATTTGTTTGTGAGTTTTGATCCGAGAGCTTTCAATACATCATCGGAAACATAGTTCTCTGATGCGATTAGATTAATAACACTCTTTTGTCTTTTTTCTTCTGCTTTTATAAGTTTTTCTACTTGTTTGTCTTTCATGGTTTAAATAGCGCTTTGCGCATTAGTTTTGTAAAATTAGAAGTTTTAGAGGGTTAGATCATAGATTTTAGCTTAATTAACTTCCCCCATTTTAGCACGTTGAACAAGAAAGCAAAAACTGTATAATGATGTTATGAAAACCTACGAATACGACAAAAATCCAGACAGAGAATACCTCTCTTTAATGAAGCATATATTGGAGAATGGTGTAGATCGCGAGGAACGAACAGGTGTAGGTACTCGTAGTATATTCGGACACCAAGTTAGATTCGACTTATCGAAAGGATTCCCCCTCCTTACAACTAAAAAAGTTTTTATGCGTGGAATAATCCATGAGCTTCTTTGGTTTTTAACTGGAGATACAAATATAAAATACCTTGTCCGTAACGATGTGAAAATTTGGAACGAGTGGGCCTTTCAAGTTTACTTAGAAAAAAATGACCTTACTAAAACATTACCACGCTATTCACCAGAGTGGACAGAAAAACTAGAATGGTTTGTACAACAAATAAAAGAGAACGATGAGTTCGCAAGTGCTTGGGGTGAACTTGGTCCGATATATGGTAAACAGTGGAGAGATTGGGAAACCCCAAAAGGAGGACATATTGATCAGATCCAGAATATTATTGATATGTTAAAAAATGATCCTTCATCTCGTAGGATAATTGTAAGTGGTTGGAATGTTGGTGAAATTTATGATTTGATCCACGACCATAATCACGCTCCACCTCCATGCCACTCTCTATTTCAATTCCATGTATTAAATGGAAAACTATCACTTCAACTCTACCAAAGAAGTGCGGACTATTTTTTAGGAGTACCGTTTAATATTGCTTCTTACTCTCTTCTACTTATGATGGTAGCGCAAGTTACAGGATATGAAGTTGGAGAATTTGTCTGGACAGGAGCAGATGTGCATTTATATCTAAATCATTTGGAACAAGCTAAATTACAGATCTCTAGGGAAAATGACATTCGTCCTTCCCCAACAATGAAAATAAATCCAGATGTTAAAAATATATTTGATTTCAAGTTTGAAGATTTTGAACTAGTCGACTACAATCCACATGATGCAATCAAAGCACCAATTGCTGTTTAATATATGATTCTCTCTCTTATCGCTGCTGTTGCGAAAAATGGTGTGATTGGCGGAGGCAATACCCTCGTCTGGGATTTACCAGAAGATATGAAACATTTTCGCGATACAACTCGCGGACATACTGTCATCATGGGTAGGAAGACATATGAGAGTATTGGCAAACCACTACCGAATAGAAGAAATATTGTTGTAACCCGAGATCCAACTTATTCTATCGAAGGAATTGAGGTTGTAAATTCACTAGAAGAAGCATTACGTCTTGCTTCACTTGAACAAGGGCGTGAGTTTGAAGAAAACCAAGATGAAGTAGAAGTATTTGTTATTGGCGGTGGAGAGATATACAAGCAAGCAATAGATAAAGCAAATAAACTATATATCACTGAAGTCCACCAAGATTTTGAAGGCGATACACTATTCCCTACTATTGATAAAAATATATGGCAAGAAACATCTAGAGAAGACCATTTAGAAAACCAAATTCCATATTCATTTGTAGAATATAAAAAATCCGCTTAGTATTAAGCGGATTTTTTATGGATCAAGATCAGTTTTCTCTCTTATAAAAATATCTTTACCGTCAGGAGATTTTTCTTTTCTGTATTTCCTGTTTTTATTTATTTCGATTTTATTAACTAACTCTTTTTCTAAATCGTAACCAAGTATCTCACACATACCAAGCAAAAATACTGCAACATCTGCAAACTCTTCAGCAACACCTTTTTGATTTTTGCTAAATTTTGAAAATGCTTCAGAAAGCTCTTCGTGTGCACGGCAAAATTCAAGAGCAACATCAGTAGTGTTGAATCCTTTCTCTAATTTATTCCTCATTACCTCTTTTTGTAATTCTTTTAGATCTACCATAAATATTTACATATCCTTATAAGTTTCCATTTCGCCAAGCACTTCATATTCTACTCCTGCCTGTTTAAAAATTTCTTTTGTACGACTTGCACCATGATAATCTTTAAGAGCAACTACTCTTACAATACCAGCGTTAATGACACTCTGTCCACATTTATAACAAGGTAACATCTTACAATAGAGTGTTCCTCCCTCTACTGCAATACCTATTCGCGCAGCATTATTTATAGAATTTTGTTCAGCGTGTGCTGTGCGAATACAATGACGAGATTCTGTCCCATCTTCTTGTTTAACTGTATGCATCTCATGACCAACTTCATCACAATGTGGTAAACCTACTGGCGAACCAACATAACCTGTTGAAAGAATTCTTTTATCTTTAGTTATTACAGCTCCAGCACGTCCACGATCACAAGTACCGCGAGAACCTATCATTTCAGCCATTTGTAGGAAATATTCATCCCAAGAAGGTCTTTTGTATAAGTCTTTAGATTCTTCAGACATAAAGTTATTATATGCTGTTTAAATAAAGAAGCAAACTATAAATTATCTGGAGCTGCTTCAAGTTTTAGGGTTAATGTTTTTTCTACTCCTTTAGATAAAACCTTAAAGGTTACATAATCTCCAACTTTTTTGTCTCTTATCAAATACGAGAAATTTTGATCTTGATCAATCCTTGAACCATTGATCTCTAGAATTATGTCATTCTCAACAATTCCTGCTTTATCTGCTGGAGATCCTGGAACAACAGCAATATCAGTAGAGTTAGCACCTCTTTGAACTAAAACTCCATAGTCAACGGTCAAATTGTTTTTAGATTTTAAATCAGGAGTTATTGGAATATATCGAACGCCAACATAAGGCCTTACAATTTTCCCAGTACTTTTCACAGAGTTAATAGCACTCTTTACGCTATTTATTGGTAAAGCAAAACCAACATTTGAAGATCCTTGTACTACTGCCACATTTATCCCAATAACTTCGCCATGAATATTTAGGAGTGGTCCACCAGAATTTCCTGGGTTAATAGCTGCATCAGTTTGAATAACTTTATCCAACCTCTCGGATTGACCCATACTATTTCCTGCAACGACTGAGCGAGAAAGCCCTGAAACGACACCTACAGAGACAGTATTCTTGAATTCTCCTAATGCATTACCGATTGCAATCACTGTCTCCCCTACATCAAGGCTATCTGAATCAGCTAAGTTAAGGTAGGGTAAACCACTTGCACTAATTTTCACCAGTGCTACATCAAGTACTCCATCGCGCGCAAGGACTTTGGCCGTATATTTTTTTCCATTATTTAGTTGCACTTCATATATAGCACTAGTATCTGAAACGACATGTCGGTTGGTTACAATCATCCCGTCAGAAGAAATTAAAAATCCTGATCCACTGCCGATTTGTTTTCTTTCTGTACCATTTTGTTTATATATCGGTGTTCGAAAAAGCCCTGGGAAAAGCCCACCAAATGGGTCACTACTTTCATCATAAGAGACATCATATTTAGGAATATCTTTACTTACAATAATAGAGACGACTGCTGGTTTTGCTTTTTTAACAGAACTCACGACTGTATCTTCAGGAGGTGCTACAACTTCTTGTTTAGACACAGTACTTTCTTCTTTTGATGTTGGATCAAAAACAAGATTGTTTGTCAGAGGAGAGAGTTGAGTAGAATAATTTTTAGCTAAAACTTTAAAAATCTTATCTCGATAATTCCAAGCAATTAAAGCAATTATACCGAGAGTAATAATTATCGTTACGAAGCTTACAACCACAGCCCTGACTACTGGGTCTTTGAACATCTTATTAATCTTTTCTTTATTTAAATTTGAGTTTTGCATATATATTTCTATAACTAGCTTATATAATTATATATTAAAAAAATAAAAATTGTTGTCAATATTTATCTGATGACAAAAAATCCAAGTATCATAGCAGTAAAGTTGAGTATAGTATGCGATATAGATATCATTATTAGATTTTTATATCTATAATACATAAGAGCAAAACCTATACCCCCGATAAATGTGAGAGGTAGTATTATGTCAGTATCTAAGTATATTATATGTATAAGGGCAAAAAGAGAGGCATTTAGTAAAATGATAAATGGCACATTGGTAAAAGCTCTTCTTAACATATTCATCAATATCCCCCTAAAGACTATTTCTTGAAGGACACTAATCGGTATGAAGAGTAACAAAAATCTAACATCCTCCCACCATTCATAAACTTCTCTATTTTCAATTTTAGGAACTAATTCTGCTATTGTTACTAACGCAATAACACCAACAAGAGTAAAAATAAAATAGGGAATGAAATCTTTAGTAAAACCTTTATACAAACCCATATCAGCATAGGTCCAACCAGAACGCTTGATTATACCGTACATGAGTAACGATACGAGAAATAGCATTACAACTCTGAATTCTCCTGGAATAACACCATAAAATAAAAGTAGTGTAGGTATTATGTATAAATATAATATTTGAACTATTACAAGTTCTTTCTCGTGTTTACTTTGAGTATCCATCTTTCTACTATACTATATAGATATGTTGAGACCAAAATATATTCCAACTGTATTGGAAAATAAAAATGCTAAAGGTTTTACAGTTCTAGAACTTATTATTGTTATAGCTTTTATAGTAATACTCACCTGTGTTATCATGGCTTCAGTTAATAATACAAAAACGAAAGCTGAGAATGTAAAAGCAACTCTTGAAATAAAAAACCTCAGAAATGCGATCACTATGCTTGAGAACGATACTTCAAAATGGCCAAATGGTTGCCCGATTGATCAAGTTTCAAATCCAGAAGTTAATCTAAATGATGCAAATGCAGGTCTACTTTCAGTACCAACAATCTTCTCTTCTGGTGCGTGTAGTTGGAACGCTGGCGATATTTCCAAATGGAAAGGTCCTTATACAACATATGCCACAGATCAATGGAATACTTCTTATGTTTTTGATCCAGATTATCATATCTGCGAGAATTCTATAGACGCAAGCTACCCTGTAGTAGTATCGTACGGGAGAGACGCAACACAAAATTACCCTAGCGACAATGCAAATGTTGGGCAAGCTTGCAATTTAGTCGATAGCGACGACATCTACGTAAAATTAATTAACTAGAAAGTTTTTATTTTTCTAAATCAAGAGTGTCATCAATACGAATCTGATGAACAAACTCTGGTACGTGAGAAACAAGAATCATGGCTCCTTCGTATTCATCTAGAGCTTTTGCTATAACTGGCAAATGTCTAAAGTTTATGTGGTTTGTGGGCTCATCGAGTATAAGTAATCCGGGTTTTAATAATACCAAGCTTGCAAAAGCAACTAATCCTTTTTGTCCCTCAGATAGGCTTCCAATACGAGTATGAACCATATCACCTGTTATCAGGAAAGATGCAGCAACTGCGCGAATTCTCTCTTCATCTACACGGCCTGTAACTTGGCGACTAATTTCTGACAATGACTCAAGTACTGTGTGTTCAAAGTTAAGAGTAGAGAAATCCTGACGGTAATACCCCACACGTACATCTTTGGCAATAACTGCACCTTCTGCTTCACCTTTAGCCAAGGACTCAAGAAGAGTGCTCTTTCCAATTCCATTTGGACCAGAGAGAAGTAGGTGTTTATTCTTGCGTAGCGATAAACTAACCTTTTTCTTTGAGGGTTTGCCTTTTTTAAGTATAGATACAGATGACAAAGTAAGAATGTCACCAATCAGATCCCCTTGAAAAGGAATCGTGAATAGTCTTATTGTTTTATCCTCTTTACGAACATCTACTTTTTCTTCTTCAAGCTCTTCAGCCAAATCTCGCATTCTTTTGGCTACAGCACGAAGGTTCCCTCCTTTCATAGCGAAAGCATTTGCTTGATCTTTTTTGGCTTGGATTTCTTTTGAGAGAAGTGCATTTTTTCTGTTTTCACGCTCCATACGAACTGCAATCTGATCCCGCACATCTGTATAGTTCCCAACATATTGCTCAATTTTTTTAGTATAAACATCTAAATAGAGCACCGCGTCAGTAAAAGCATTTAAAAAAGTTGCGTCGTGAGAAATAACAATTACAGTTTTTTTGTATTTAATAAGAAACTCCGTAAGGTGGGCAATGCCCGCTTTATCTAGGTTGTTCGTCGGCTCATCAAGTAAAAGAACATCTGGTTCTTGAATAAGAGCAGAGGCAAGTAAGAGTCTTGCTTGCTGACCCCCAGAGAAAGACCTCACAATCCGGTCGTGAACTTTTTCGTGTCCCTTTAAATTAACAACTTCAAGAACATCATCAATACGAGGATCAATATCGTAAACCTTCTTTTTAAAACATTTTTCAAAAAAAGCACGTACTGTCAAATCTAGTTCGTCACGGGGTATTACCTGGCGAGAAAGTGCGATTGTGGTTCTTTGTGCTAAATGTATTTGACCACTTTCTGGCTGGTGCACTCCGGTAATAAGACCGAATAGCGTGCTTTTTCCTGCTCCATTTTGACCCATTATAGTAACCTTCATTCCCCTTCTAATAGAAAAATCCACCGTATCTAATATCGGCTTATTGTGACCATATTCAAATGAAACTTTTTCAAACCTTATTACTACTTCCCCGTGAGCCATAGTTTTCTATATTAACTTATTGAAAGCAAATGTGCTAGTTATTTCAAAATCAATTTAATTTTCTGAACATCATCACTTATTTGAGTTGCGAGTTCTAGCGCATTTTCAAAATTTTTAACATCTCGAATTTTCTCTACTATATCAATCTCTATATTTTTGCCGTAAGTAACCGGAACGTTGCCATCGGTAACATCTATCAAATGGACTTCGAGGGACCTATCTTTTAAATTAAATGTTGGTATCGGACCATAGTGAAGTGCTCCTTTAAAAGTCTGCTCGTCAATTACAACCCAAGTAGCATAGACACCATCGTCAAAATGGAATTCTTCTGGAATTATAAGGTTTACTGTTGGGAAGCCAATTTTACGCCCTCTTCCGACTCCTTTAATTTGTTTGGTTTGATACAGCATATGATTGCAAACTAGCTATTTTATAAATAGAGAAACAAAGAATAATACCTGCGACCCATTGTGAAAGTACTAGTACATCATTATATAAGAAGATTCCTATGAGTGTTGCTACAAGTGGATAGAAAAGCTCAAGAATAGTAGATATGTGCACTGATGTATTTTTTAATCCTTTGTAGTAGATAAAAAGTCCAACCATTCCAGAGGTAAGAGCAATAACTATAAATGCTGTGTAATTCGAAAGGCTTGGTGAAGCCATACTTGAACCATAACCTAGAGTAAGTACTAAAATTAACGAGATAATAAAAGTAAATAAAAATCTATAAAAAGTTGTAGTCTGGTGTGACAATCGAGATAATATCATTTTTGAGAAAGTTGTCGAGGTTCCCCAAGCAAATGCTGCACCTACCGCATATAGTGCCGCTTTTATAGTTTCTCCCCCTGTTGCAAAATTTATATAACCATTTTTAAATGTAACAAAGTACGCAGCAATAAAAGCTAAAATTGCCCACTTAATATAAACTTTATCAAATTTTTCTTTAAGAAAAATCGAAGCAGTTGTAATCGCAAATATAGGTTGCAACTTTTGTAATAAGAAAACCACAGAGAAAGATATAAATGCAGTTTTCAAAAGGGCGGTAGTAAACCAGAGAGTACCTAGGAGTCCACTTAATATGGAAACTAATATTAAGAGCCAGAAATCTTTTTTTGCAATTTTCTCTATCTTTACAACTTTCCATACAAAAGGGAAAAGAATAACAAAACCTATCAGGTGCTCAAAAAAAATAATTGTGATAGGAGGAATTCCTCCTAAACTTCTTCTAAGGATACCGTCCAACCCCCAGAGCAATGCTGCTATTATTATAAGTACAGGCCCGTTAATTTTATTCATTTTATTTTTTTTTATTTTTTAGGTAAGTTGGATGCTCTTCTTCTACGGATGCTAGATAATTTGCATATCTAGATAGAGCAAACAAGACACTTGATAATCTATTCATGTAAGATATAGTTTCAGGACCAATTTTTCTTATGCCTTCATCGAGGACAGATACTATGCGGCGTTCGGAGCGTCTAGCAAGAGTTCTAGCCACATCTAGACTTGCGCTAGCAACTGTTCCACCAGAGATAGTAAAGGATGTTATGGGTGGAAGAAGGTCGCCGATATTATTTATCAAGCTTTCAATTTTTACAACTTCATTTTTTGGTACAGTCATATCTGATCCTGCAAGTTCTGCTTGAATGATGAACAAAACTTGTTGGATGTGGTCGATAGTATCACTGTAAGAAACAGTTTTTGACTTAGTTTTTATTTTGAACTCGTTACTGCTAGTATAAACTTTTACCAAGCCTAAGTAAGCATTTAGTTCATCGACGGATCCAAGAGCCTCTATAACATTCGCGCTTTTAGAAACACGTTCTTGTTTGCAGTTAAAAAGCGTGGTTGTCCCCTTGTCCCCAAAACCAGTATATAGTATGTTTTTCTCCCTTTTTAGGTGGCTTTTACTATCATTTTTCATGTTTGATTAGTATATCATATAGTCTGCTCGCAAGAATGCTTTGATACTGTTATAATAAGTGAGTCAATAATTATAAAACCTAATGGAGTAAAAGATATGAAACTTAATTTTGAAGGAGGAAAAAAGAAATTGTTAACCACTTTGGGTCTAGTCACTGTTGCAGCACCAGCAATAGCTCAAGGGCCAAGTATTGAAGAGAGTGCTGATAAAGAATTCGCTAGCAATAAAAATAAGATCGAATATGTAAAAAAGGGTGGAAATGACAATATTGGCGGTGAAAGAAAAGTAAAAGAAGTCCCTCAAGGATATGTTAAAGATCGTACTGAGGGAAATAAAACGTACTATAAAAAAACTATTGATGGTAAGAAGTTAGAACTTGCAAAACCTGGCGATGGAAAAGAAAGTCCATCATATACAAAATGGTTGATAGATATGTTAAAAAGTGGTACTGCTTCTCCTGAAGAATTAGTAAAGATGAAATATATATCTCCAGAAGCCGCGAAGGAATATCAAAAATATTATCAACCCCCTACTGTTGACGTAGTTTACACTGAAACTGAAAATATTAAAGAAGCGGACCCCTTTGCTGCTTTTTCTAAAATGGGGGAACGATTGTTTGGTCCAGATAGACACGCGATCGCTGATATGTACACTGCAGTGAGAGATACAAAATCTATAACAGATGCTGGCATGCTAAATACTGGTGATCCAAGACAATATGTTCTATTGAGATTTATAGATGGCAACACTGGCAAAGCTACCGGAAAAATATTGATGTTAGAAGCTTCTAGAATTCAAGAATTTTTTGGTACCACTACTACTGCCAAATCAACAGAAGCATTTAATAAATTAATGTCTGAGGCTGATCAATTCACAAATTCCTATAATAAAAGTAAAACAACATATACTTACTCTCCAGAAGCATTAGCTAAAGGTGCTGCTTCGGATACAGATGATTTAGCAGATCTTACAGTTAATAAAAAATAAGCAGCTTTACAATAAAAACTCCCTTAACAGGAGTTTTTATTTCATTTTATTAGTTACATTGTCTATAGTTTTGGAGACAACTTTTTTAGTAGTATTCCCTATTCTACTTATGAGCTTATACACAATCACAAAAAATATAGAGGAGAAAAACAGACCAATAAAAAATATTATTTTTAAGAAAAAATACGGTCCACCAAGAAGGTGTGTAAAAGATAATATAAATAGAAATGCTAGTCCCAATACAAGTATAATTATGGGTATTATAAATATCCCCCAGATAGCTTCTTTGGTATTTGAACTAGCAAAGCCTGATGGATCATTTTTGGCCTCTTTTATAGCCTTACCGATAAAGAAAATTTTCATTAACATATTTACTATATTACCAGATTGGCAATATAAGTCATAGTTGGTATAATTGTAACTATGAAAAAGACACTCAAAAACAAAAAATCAAATTGGGGTTTTACCCTTATTGAACTTACAATTGCTATAGCAATAATAGGTGTACTATCCACAATAATAATTACTTCTCTAAATTCTGCTCGTGAGAAAGGTAGGGACGCAAAAAGAATAAGAAACATCCAAGAAATAAGGACAGCTATCGAATTATACATAGCAGCAAACGATCACGCACCAGATTTAGGAGATTCAAACTGCATAGATCCTACTATACAAGATATATATTGTTTTACAAATGATTGGAGTGGTGGAACAGCAAAACTATGGGACGATTTTACTGCCCAATTAAACCCTTATATGAAAACAGTACCTAAGGATCCTTGCGGTATTGGTTGTTATGATAATAGTGGCAGCGGGCAATATAAGCATCGTGGATACTTTGAATATGTATACCAAGCACCTGCAATGATATCCCCTCTCAATGATCCACCAAATACAGTGATAACCAGTTCTTCTTATAGAATATATGCTACAAATCTAGAGAAGGATAATCCTAAATCTTTTGGATTTGGTCCTGGGTCATTCTAAAATATGCCCTTAATACATTCTTTTGTTAATATTTTCGCTGGTGGTAGGAGCGAGACTAAGGTTTTTTTATTTGTTGTATATACAATATTAATATTTTTGATATACAAAATTGTAAAAAATAAAAAGCCTTTAAAGGAATTCAAGTGGAAATGGTTTGGTGTGAGTTTGGTTGGTTTATATTTATATGGAGTATTTTTACATATAATCTATACAAAAATCCTTGGAGTAAGTATTGCTGATTTTATAATAACCGGTAACAATGCAGAAATATCTAGCTCTACCTTATCCCATACTCACGTCGCAAAAGGGATTGTAGGTATAGTACTCTCAAAGTTAGGCTATGCCGACCTTGCAAAGGTTGATGCGGGGGGTTCATATATTGGCTTTATCCCTAGTATATTATTTTACATAGGATCAATATTGCTTCTAGTAGTACTTGCCCAGGCTCTGTGGTACTTTTCTTCGTCGTATTACTCAAAAATAAAAGACAAAAATGCTAGGCAGAAAATTTTTCTAATATTAGGCTATGCGATACTATCTTTTTCAATAATAAAGACATCGATAGATGGAGGTGTCTTAAACTATGGATTTTATATCGGTGCTTTATTTATTTGGGTTTTTTATAAGAGAGAGAGTGGTGGACTTGATCAAAAATACTACTATCTACTTACTTTTTTGGCATTAGTATTTTTAATAACCAATTTATTAATAATAGATATTGATCCTAACCTATCGCTTACACTTGCGGGACTTGCATCGATCACTTTGTTATATGAAATAATGCTGTATCTGGGTGAGAAAAATATTCGACTTCAATTTCTAATCCCTATTGTATTAATATTTTTAGGATCTTGGTGGCAAGCTGGGGCTCGCGACTTAGATATATACAACTACGGTCAAAACATTGTAGAGAGTGGTCAATATTTTTATTCTTACGACAAAGATAGCAATGAAATAGTAAAAAAAGATTTGGAAAAGAATTCATCTATCCATAATATTATAAAAGACATGGGTAAGAATGAGAGCTACCTGCCTTTGACAGTTCCTGGTATAACTTGTATGGAAAAAGCTCCAGCACAAATAGTAACCATGGATTTACTAACAAAAGAACCAATAAAAAATAATATAATCGGACAAAAAGATTTCATAAACTTTGTAAATAAAACATCAGTACTTTACGGAAAATATTGGAGAACGAACTTTGTTATAAACATGAATCCATGTCTTCCAGAACCACTTTCGGTTGTAGATGGTATGATAAGAAAGTCTGGGATAGATACATATATAATAATAAATCCAATATTTGACGATGAACCTATCAATTTATAATTTTGTACTATATGTGGGGATAGCTTGGGGAACCAATATCCTATTCAATTTACTTTATGTATTGAAAAGATACAGACCTATATATACATCAAAAGATAGGGCTATCGATGGAAATATAATATTCTTTGGAAATAGATTGGTAGGTGAATCGACAACAGTTTTTGGTTTGATAATAGCAATCCTATCTTCGATATTAGTGCATTATCTTTTTCACACAACATATCTCTCAGTAATTCCCTTACTTGTTTATCTAGGTCACACTTTTGGAAGTTTTATAAAGCGTAGATTTGGCATAGAAGATGGTAAATTTATGCCTTTAGTAGATCATGGTGATTATATGATAACAACAGGGACAATCCTTGTGGCTTTTGGTTATATATCTTGGGAGCTAGCTTTAGCTGGATTGGTATTTACATATGTCTTTCACCCTCTCGCATGCTTTATCGCTTTTAAACTAAAATTAAGGCAACACCCATATTAGAAATGATAGAAGATCTGAACAATATTATAATAGTATGTGGAGCATTAGGAGTATTTCTGGCTTTTATAATAGAGGAGCTTGTAGTATTTATACCCTCTGTATTGGTTCATATTGGAGCAGGTGCAATCATTCTAGGAGGGCAGGCTTTTGGACTACTAGGTATCATGAAATTGCTTTTAGTAGTAGCACTTCCCTCTGCGCTTGGTGTGACTATAGGATCCCTAGTTATTTACTTTATAACTTATTATGGTGGCGGGCTTGCTCTTAAAACTTATGGCAAATATTTTAAAGTGTCAGGTCAAAAGATAGAAAAGGCTCTGGAAAAAATAGCTAGCAATAAAAACACTATCCGTGCAATAACAATATTAAGATTTTTACCAATATTTCCAAATACTGTCATCACTGCTTGTGCAGGGATACTTCGAATACCTTTCAAGAAATATTTTATATCAACAATGATAGGAATATTCATCAGAGCTACCTATCTAGGAGCCATCGGCTGGCTCATAGGAGAATTATTTATAAAGTAAAATTTACCCAACTTGTACCGCAGATCCTCTAGAATCAATTTTACCGTTCCTAAATTTAAGAACTAATCTTAATTTTTGATCTATTCTTTTTTTATTAAAACCTGAAATTGTATAATTTTGTATATACTTATTTTTAAGCATCATTGTTATCATATCGACTAAAGTTTGGTTTACCTTATCACCTTCCATATAGTCAACCTTTAAAGATTTGTTATCATGCCCTTTTGTTACTTCAAATTTATATTCCCCAGAAAGAGGTTCGTCTTTTGAATCAAGCATTTCTATGTTTTGCAGGTTATACACAACGAGTGAAGACAACATATCATCCTCAGAATAAACATTATCTGCTATTCTCAATCTTTCAGGGTCTATTATAAGAGGTACTTCCCAGGATTTAGAGTTAGAATTATCAGGTTTCATTTTCCAAGTTTCTTTTTTAACCTCTCTATTAACTTTTTCTAAACTAATTTCACGCTTGTCTATAAAAATACGTGCTGCTGCTTGGGAATCAGGAGCCCTGAAACCAATTGCAACTGCATTCTCTGCTCCATTACGTAGCAATGCTTCACGAGCATCTACTGGCAATTGTGCCAATTTTTCAACACTATTAAAGCTTGGATTAGAAGCAGTTCCAATAAATAATATATTGGGGTCTTTTTTTAATTGATCTGCTACAGAAACACCCTTATTTGTAGGAAGTGTTATTGCGTCAATAGGGCGATTAGGAGACTTATTAACCAAACTCTCTCCTGATTCTAAATAACTCTTGTATATGTCATCAAATTTTGGCTTAAATCCAGTATTAGCAATAAAAGCATCAGCTAAAATTACCTGCCCTTCATTGTTTTTTATAAGTTGTCCTTTTTCATCATATAGTTGAACCTGCTCTTTGGAAGGATCCTTCGTCCTAGAATTTTTAAATCCAACATCACCAATTCTAGCTGATACAAACTCTATTAAATTATCTTTGCCGTTACGAGCTTTTACATCGTTGATTTTCGCATATCTTGGCCTTTGACTTAATCCTCCTGTTGCAATTACATATATTTTTTCAACATTTCTGACTTGAGGATTGCCACTAGCAAATAACTCTCCTAAATACTCTATCAATACATCAGTAGAATTACCGGATCCACTCATAACAATAACTCTTGGTGGTCTCATGCTTTCATTTCTTCTATCAGCAAGTGCACGAAAAGCTGTTAGTGTATCACTAAACTTAGGAAATCCTTCTGAGTCTTTGGTTTTCTGTATTATTTTTTCTGCTTGACTCCCTTCAATTTTAAACCCGTAGAAGGGCTCTCCAAGCCCACTCGAATTTATAATTGCATCGGTATATATCTTTTTTATTTCCTTTTCTCCGTTTTCATTAATTTTCTCTAATGTTACAATTTTATCTCCTTTAATTTTAGAATTTTTATTAGGAACTACTTTTACTAACCTAGTGTCAAAAGTAGCTTGTTTAAACAACATGGCACTTTGGGTTGCTAGTATTATCTGTAATTCTTCATTTGTTGGGTATCTAAGAGTCGATAGGTCATCTGGTGTTGGAAAATAATCGACTGTTGTGTTTATGCTTCCTTGGCGAACGTTCTGATCTTGTTTTCTTTCTCCTGGATACCATCTAGAGACTGGACTCCCATAAGCACGGACAGTTTTCTTTTCAGATTCACCTGGTTGATCTGGCATAACAGCTTGCCTAGGACCACGCCTATTCGCACTATTTAGCTCCCATGCAGGGCCATTTGGAATAGCAAAAGGACCTCCGGGTTGATTTCCAACATCAACTATTAACATCTGTTCCGCAAGATCTGGTCTGTATCTGGCAATTTCTCCGAAAAATGCAAGTCCATTTGGACCTGTACCTATTTGTAATGCTGGTACATAAGAACCATCTTCTAAAGAATCCCAAGTATTTTTAGACAATGTGTCGAAGTGATTTCTTAAATATTCATCTGTCTCGCCTAAGGCTTCATTGCTAAGAGCTACCAGATAAGGATTGAATTTTGTAAGTTGTTCAACTGATTCTATGTATGTACGTTCTATATCAGTGAGAGGTCTTTGCTTTTCTAATTCTTTTAAACTTTGTACAAATTGTAATCTCTTTCTCATGCCATTTTCGTCTTTACCAACTATGTAATCTTCTAATTTGTTTCTAAATTTAGGATTAGCTCTTAGAGATTGGAATAGTGGGAAAAATGTTTTTGAGAAGTTTTTCATTAAATATTCTTTAGCTTGTTCATTTTTACCAAGTTCAACCAAGTTATATTCCCCGTCAAATATTGGTTTAGTTTGTTCTTTTATCTTTGTAACTAATTCAGAAGTAAGTAAACCTTTTGAAGATAGATAGTCCTCATACTCTCTAAGTAGAATATTTTTAGTCTCAATTTCATAATTTTCTCCATCTGGTAAATCTTTTATACAAGATAGAATTTGTTCAGGACTTTTTGAAGTATATGATTCTCGAATTGAAGTTATTTTATCTAAACTTTGGAGTGGGGTAATATTTTCATAGAATTTTCTAATTTGTTCCTTAAGATCATTAATTTGTGATATAAGATCTATGTCTCCAATCTTTGGTCTTATTTGTATAGAATTAACTTTATTTAGTGCTTCTTTTATTGGAGTATTAAAATCTATACTTTTAATTACTTCTTCTTTATTGTAAAGAAGTTCATAATTTACTGTGATCTCACTCACTATAGACAGTAATTCTTTATCTTTTTCTGATGCTGATCCTGAGAGAGATTTTATATCTTTAAGAATTGTATTAAAATCTGGTTTATCATCTGAAAGTTGACTAAACAGTTTATTTAAAAAGTTTTGTCTTCTATACTCTAATGCATAGATATTCAACTGATCAATAAATTTCTTATCATTATCATCTTGTACCTCTATATCACTTATAAATTTACCTACGACGCCAAAATCAGGCTTAGAATCTAGAAGTTGAAAGAATGATTGTTGTATAGCATATTCTCGCCTTATTCTATTAAATTCATTAATATTAGATTTTGTATTTTCATCAAATTGAGAGCTGGTATATTTTATAAGTGTTTTTTTAACATCTTCTGGTAATCTAGCTATCGAGTTTCTTAATTCAGATGGTACCCTAGCAAGACTTCCATCTAAGGTTCTAACTCCTCTTAAATTGGAGGAGGAATCTATATCATTTATTAAAATCTTTTGTACAATTTCAGCAACAGATTTATCTTTAGATAGCTGTTCGATGCCGAGAGGTTGGTTGCTAAAAGTACCTGATGCTAAGAATGTCTTTTTAGAACCTTGGAAAAGTGACTTGAGTAAGAAATATACTTCAACTTCTTTTATCCTTTCTTTGTCTATACTAAGACTCCGCATTTCCATATTAGGATCAGTGTTTTCTTTCTTTTCTAGCTGTTTCGGACGAAATATATTTTCCATATTTATATTATACATAAGATTTACTATTGCGCTAGAGTGGTAAACATGTCCTAATGAGCAATAACGGTAGATACTGTAATCTAGATTTGTGTATCTGTACACTTAAACTAATTCATAAAAGGAGTATAATATACTTAGTCGGTTAGTTTATTTATAATATTTATTTAATATATGTCAGAAGAAATTAAAAATAATACGTGCTCATGTGAACATGGATGTGGTGGCTATAAAAAGCATATGATGGTAAAAATCTTTATTTTAGTTGTAATCATTATGGCTTTCTCATTAGGTATGCAAATCGGTGAACTAAAAGGCCAGTTAAAAAGTAGCCGAGGTGGTATGCATAGTAAAATGATGAAATGGGATAAAGATGGTAACTATGGATATAGAATGATGGGAGAATATAGCAAAGATGCTAAAGTCCCAGGAACTCAATCCCCTGCGCCAACTAAAGCTCAATAATAAATATCTATTAATCAAAAACACCCAATTGGGTGTTTTTTGACATTCTGGCACTTTTTTATTGAGGATTCATTTTTGTTGTTTTTATGTTAATATATCGGAGTTATAGCATTGCCGACTCGTCTAATGGTAGGACACATCCCTCTGGAGGATGGTATTGGGGTTCGAGTCCCTGTTCCCCAGCCAGTTTGAGATAGGCAGTTCGGCTCGGTGAGCCCTTTGATTCATAGGTTCGGGCTCCAGAGGGGGGGGTCAGATAACGCTTGAGACTGAGGATTTAAGTCAATCAACAGGTGAAATTCGCGTTCATTCAGTGAGTCAGGTGTTGATAACATTTGAGCATT
>JBGAUR010000070.1:0-3210 GCA_044228545.1 Minisyncoccia bacterium
AATATATTTACCTTTTGTTCAGTATAATTTCCGCTGTCAGGTAAATATTTCATTAGGTCACTAATAGTCTCAATCTGAATAGGTTTTTCAAACGAACTTTCAGGTTGTTCAGAGAGCCAATTATCAAATGATTGCCTTTCTTGTTCATTTGACTCTATGTTGTATTTCTTTTCAATCAATTCAAGAATTTCAGAAGATTCCTCAAATGTAGGCAAATTAACCTTTTCTCCTCTAGAATTTATTAACTCTGGGTGCATATATTTTTATCACAAGTCTAAATTGTTGATTGATAGTTTATTTTGTAGTTTCAAGTCGAGGGTAAAAATAATGCGCTGGTTTAACTATTAATTTAATTTATTAAAATCTTTGTTAGTAATCCCAAGACCTATATTCTGCATTATATAAAAAGCATCATTAGGTCGACCTAAAAAATATCGTTTGTTATCACGCGGGTTTAGATACCAGGCCTCTCCCTTTCCCTCGACTTGCAATAAAATCCGTCCCAGTTGGTTTTTACTAAAACTTTTAATTATTGGTAGTTTACCAGTACCTTTTGGATTATTCTCAGTATTTATTTCTACTCTATCCGAATAACCATCATTGTCTGTATCACTTTTATATTTATCAGTTCCTATAGCATCTTCAAATAAATCAGACAGAGCATCGCCATCTTGATCAGCACCAGCCATCTGTTCTACACCAATAGATATTTTTTTCAAATCATCATTTGAGATACCAATCCCCTGTTCCCGCATCACAGTAAAGGCATCACTAGGCCTACCTAAATAATATGACTTTTTATTAAAAGGATGAATATAGTATGCTTTTCCGCTATCTTCTGTTTTTAACAAGATACTTCCCTTTAAACGATTATATAAAACGTTATCTTTTATTATTTTTGTTTCAAGATTATATTGATTTTGATTAGTAATGGGCGGGGTTGACGTTTCCCAAACACCGATTGTTACTCTAACTGTATTTCGTTCTGCTAACAATCCTTGTCCCGAGGTGGCACCTATATATTCTGACCAAGCAGGCAAATAATCAAGAGATGCCTCTGCACCAATAGTTGCTGAAGAAGAAACATCAGCCTTAATAACAAACTCATATTCTTGCCCCACTGGAATAGTAAGTGTGTTGAGTGTAGGGAATGTCAATTCACTCCAATCACTCCAAGTCAATTCTCCATAATAAAAACCATGATCAACTTGTCCGGGCCAAGATTGGGTACCATTGTATAACCGAAAATTCGTCAACGATGTTAACGGATATTGGTCAATTTGAAATATTAGTTTTCTAATTTTTATTCCTTCGGAACCAATACTCTTAATCTTAAAATCAACTAATGATACATTTGTCATTCCTTTTCTCAGGGAAAGAGTAGAACTAATATTAGAAGTATTGGTAACCTTAACTTCATAGGAACGAGGTGGCGGGTTGGCAACAGTATATAGTCTGGTTGCAGTATTATTTGAGGTATTAACTTCACCTGAGACATTACTAACAACTATTCTAATATTAGCATCCCCTAACTGGATGACATTAAATGTTGTAGGGATAAAGACCTCTATCTCCTTGCTTTCATTTACATTCATGGAGATAAAACCTACGGAAAGATTATGGTAGGTTGCTAGCGTATTATTAGAAAAAACCTCTATCTTTGCATTTTCCATTAAAGCTCGGATAGTTCCGATATTCTTAATATTTATTTTTACATGATAACCAGATTCACTTGATAATACAGGAATTGGCTCCGCGTTAGTCGATGCCGCACCAGCAAATGAAAATCCTGTTATCGTAAGATCGGGACTATATGACGGATTAGCAGTCAAGGAAAAAGGAGCGCTTGTATAGGTATGGCTAAATCCTTCCCCGGTTGCCCAGGTTGCAATGTGATAAGTACTCGCTGGTTGAATCATGGTGCCATTATTGTATTCAGTAGGAACTGTCCAACTCACACTACCGGTGGTTTGATTCGCTGGTACGTCAATATCGGCTATAGTAACTATATGAGATCCATCAAAAAGTAAAGTCAATTTAAGATGTGTAATCCCTGCGTTTGGATCCTTAGTCCAGGAAACTGTTTGAGTACTGCCCATCATCCATGAAACTCCTGAAGTCGGCGAGGTAAGAGTATACAGATCTGGATCTGCTTTTCCTTGTTGGGGTAGGAAAGCAAACGAGGCTATGAGGATTAATGCAAGAAATAATAAACTTTTTTTAAGCATATGTTTATTGATAAATTTATTGTGTTTGTATAATACTATTTTATCACTTATAGAAGAAAAAAATAAAGATAAAGTCACGTGACCACAAATCTTAAATTAACATCCGCACAAGTAAACACTCAAACTAGATGGCCCCTTCGAACTAAAAGCAAAGTTTTATGAATTTCTGATTGCCTTCTCTAGGTAGTTTCATTATAGCAAATTCGGCGGATATCAATCGTATTCATAATCGCTTATGCATTTTTCGTTCTTTCACTAGTCTATAACACAAAAGTAGCGAGCAAATCCTACAAACCCCCACAACCCCAATCTCCACAAGAGCACGTAAGAATTGGATATAAGCCATCTTGCTTAGCACTTAATTCAAGAGGAAGTATAAGAAAACCAAAAGTTTCTTTGAGCCCATTTATAGTAACTCTAAATTGAGGGTATTCTTCTTCAACTTCAGGGTTTGCAATAACAAAACTTAATTTATGAATTTTCATACTTAGATATTTCTACTATCCACAAAATTGAGAATAATCGTGGTTTAAGCACAATTCAGTATTTTTTCCATTACTCTAAAATCTAGTATATTTACTTGTTTTCAGGATTCCAGCCCGAAATTATTTCATTCCATACCTGTTTTGTTTGTGAGTTTAAATAGTTATCAAGTGAAGAAAGATCAATATTACTAGATAGCATGTTATTCTGTAGTGGCTCTATAAGACCTGTAGAAATTTTTTCTTGACTCACCTTATCTCCCATGATGAAAACAAGTTCTATACTATCAAATATCTTCTTCAAATTATTTCTATTATTGCTTTGAATTGCATCAAAAACATACCTCGCTATGAGGTGGACCCCATTCATTGCACACCATCCTTGTTAGCTAGATTGTAGCTTGCCACTGCTTGAAGTGCAAATTGCACGGGAGGCATTTTGAGACTAGAGTGTATCCTGGTGTTGTTATATTGGTATATAGTTTGATATATCTCCGACA
>JBGAUR010000071.1:0-3186 GCA_044228545.1 Minisyncoccia bacterium
CAGGGCCATATTCTTTATATATAACTCAAGGGAAGTAAAATAAACAACAGAAGGGGGTAATGAAATGGCAAAGAAATTAGTATATCCTGCAACTTTTACACAGGACGGCGAATATATATTTGTAGAGTTTCCAGATGTAGATGGAGCCTTCACACAAGGAGAAAATTTACAAGAGGCATATGAAATGGCCGAGGAAGTGTTAGGGATAATTTTAGCAGACAATAAGGAATATCCTATACCTAGCACTGTCAAAGAAATCGCAACAAGATATCCAAACTCAGATGTAGCTTTGGTAGGTGTTGATATTGATGCGTTTAGAAGGACGTATCGTTCGAAAACTGTCAGAAAAAATATAACTTTGCCGGAATGGCTAAATGATTTAGCAGTCTCAGAAAAAATTAATGTGTCTCAAATTGCAACTGAAGCATTAAGAGAAAAGTTAAAAGTATAATCAGCATAACTATCGATATTTTTTGATATGAGAAAACTAAAAAATAACCCCGCATCCAAGTATAAAGGAAGCGGGGCTTATTAGTTTAGGAACTTATACTGACAGAATCAAATATAAAAAAATAAATAAATTTCATTACACAGGTGTCAACTTCAGTTATGGGTATAGATTCATAGAATTCAGCAATTAATTTCGATGTGCTTTAGCTGCTCACAAATAGTAGAAGTTCAGTATGTAATACAAAAAGAGTACAAAACTTGAAATTATTTGCCTTATGGTATACAATTTGTACAACTGGAGGCGATTAAGGTGTTTGAAAGTATAAGGTTAGTTAATTTTAAATCTTTTACAGATGTAATTTTTGATTTCGCGCAAAAAAATAATAATAGGCCTAAAAATTTAGTTTCGATTTATGGTGAAAATGGTAGTGGCAAAACAAATATAGTAGATTCATTTAAAATTTTAAAATTTTCTACGCTGACCACAATGTTCGCAGATCAATATACTGAATTTCAAACATCCTTAGGAAACGATGAAAAGGAAAATGTTAATAAAGAACTATTGAATAATATCAAAGATATGATGGTTGCAATTAATTATCGAGATATAAAAGCTGTCTTAAAGAATAGTCCTAGAATTAATGCGAACGATAATACAAAATTGGTATATAATTTTATCTTAAACGGAATTTCTGGAACTTACTCATTAGAATATGACAATAAATGTAATTTGATATCTGAATCACTTTATTATTTATTGAATCAACGTAGAGGTACTCTTTTCAATATAACTCGAGAAGAGAAGAATGTAAAAAGTAGCTTAAGTAATATTACGTTTAAGCTGAATTCGCAACATACTGAATTAAAAGAACTTATTAATAAACTGTGGGGTAAACATACATTTCTCTCTATTTTTAAGCAGTATCAGGAAAATGTTAATGAAGAGTATGTAAATAAAAATGTATCTCATCACTTTATTGATATATTGAATGAAATTGATAAGGTCATGATCTGGACTGATGAAATTAAAGGACCTTTCAGCAAAAAAGATTTTATGCTTATGGACCTTGACAGTGGAACTATCAAGCAAGACCAAATTGGTCAATTACTAAATTACGAAGAAGTGATATATAGTTATTTTTCAGCTTTATATTCCGACATAAAGGATGTAAGCTACCACACTAAAGAGAGGAAAGACAGTCTGGATTATCAACTCTTCATTCATAAAAATATTGGTGGGGAATTGACTGAAATACCTTTCTATCTCGAGTCTAATGGAACCAAAAACTTATTGGAATTACTACAAGCATTCTTCTGGGTTGTAAAAGGCAATATTGTCATTGTTGATGAAATCGACGCAGGCATTCATGATGTATTGATGACTTCTATCATAAAAAATATTCGTGAGAATATTTCAGGACAATTAATATTTACAACACACGACACAATTCTGTTAAGAGATTTACCCGCTTCATCTGCATATTTCATCAATCAAGACAGTATGGGGAATAAAATTATACTATCAGGGAATGATTATGAGAAAAAAGTGTTTAGTAACAATAACATGCAAAAAATGTACTTGGATGGACTATTCAATGCTATTCCAGACCCGTTAGATATCGATTTCCATGATATCTTTGAATCATTGAATCCAAGTGAGGTATAGGCATGCGAGGATATAACGATGGGTATACAAGAGCTGTAGTGATAGTCCATGGTAAGAGTGAGTATGATATAGTAAGGTACATAAAATCTAAACTTAGGGTCCCTATTGAAATTTACGCGAAGGATAAAGGGCAGCATTCTATTGAAATATCATCGATTATGGGTGTTCTGGAAAATCAAATATTTCAGAAAAGAAAAAACTTCTTAGGCGAGTATACAAAAATAAAACGCGAGAATGACGATATATTGAATATTAAAATATTTATTATTCTTGATGTAGATTCAGCTCCACCGGGAACTGTGAATAAGTTTGTGAATAAATCAATGTTTAAGGATCACTGGTTATATCCTTATATCCATCCTATTTTGAATGATAAAAATCTTGAAGAAGCATTAAATAGTATCGGATATACTTACGCAAAAAAAAATAGTGAGAAAAGTAAATACAGTAAAATCTTTCCAGTTGAAAGAGGAAAACAAGATAAAGATACTATAATCGCGTTAAGTGCAGCATTGAAGAAAACGAAAAAGAGTAACCTTGATGAACTATTGGATTATTGTCTAGAGAATTGTCCGAATTTTGGTTCTTGAATTCTACGTAGGATGCTTAAATCAAATTTATCACTAACGAGTATCTGAGTATTCATGAAATGCTGGTGTTTACTTTTCATGACTAAGGAACGAGGCAATGATCTTTTTGGGCGCTTTCCTCCGGCTAGCGAATGTTCGCCGGAGGACGTTGTGTTGGGGGCTGTACTCCGGCGAAGCCGCTGTGGTCGGAGGTAATCATCTTTTTGGATATTCTCCTCCGGTAGAGAACCTCCTAACAGGAGCTTGCACGACGAAACCGCAGCCCTCCAACAATCTACCCAGTCCGTCTCAACTCGAGGCGGGCTTTTTTCATCTCCGGCTTTACATCTGTTAACTACTGTTATATACTGTTCATCAAAAGGGAGGGTGGTCGTTTCGGATGAAAATAATCATTCAGCACAATTCGATGGTACCGATCTATGAGCAATTGGTGAACCAGATTAAGTCGTTGATTTTGGAAGAGAGTTTGAAGGAGAACGA
>JBGAUR010000072.1:0-3028 GCA_044228545.1 Minisyncoccia bacterium
TTATGAAGTTGAAAAAAATAGACCTTAGTAAATTGTCTAAACGCAAACAAAGATTACTCTTAGTGGGTGGATTATTGATATTGCTGTTTGTAGTTTTTTTGACCGCGAGCTATTTCATGAATAAGAGTAATGAATCAAAAAACGCATTGAAAGCAGATCCAAAAGTTGCAGAAAAATATAGAACAGACTTTGTTAATCTAGGGAATGAATTAACCGATGCTTCGTATAAATATTTGGTTGCAGTGCTTGATGACTCAAACTCTGAACAAGCAAATAGCGAATTAACACAGAAGGGTAACGAGCTCGCAAAATCATTTGGCAAAGTTTACGGAAAAAACGCAGAATCAGAAATGAAAAAATATCTAGACGTTTACTATAAAGGATTGAGTGACTACTCCATCGCTGTAAAGAAAAAAGACCCAACTTCCAAAAACGAAGCACTTTCAAATCTGAAAAATAACTTTGCTGAGCCAACAGCTACACTTATATATGATAATGCTAAAATCAATATTTATACTGCAAAATCTGGCATGAAAGAATATGTCGACTCTTTGTCGAGAAGCCTCGACTTCAATTCAAATAATAAGAAGAACGAAGCTAAACAGGAATTAAACAATACTAAAGTATTCATAGCTGGAGTATTTGAATATATAGCGGATACCAACACAAAACAGTTCCCAAATAAATTCCAGAATTAAGATCTAGACTAAGAATTAAATAAATAGCGAATAATCAAAAGCATAAGCAATTGATTAGGTGACTATAAAATGATATGGTGAAAAAGTAAAATGTTTATTAGAGGATTATTAGTATGTTGAGTAAAGAAAATAATATTGAAATATATGCAAAAAATGAAATAGGAAGCATGTCTACAGGGCTAGTTGTTGCTGGCAATACTAGCAACAACATAGATTTTGATGATCTTACACGAAGGACAATCGAACACGTATCAGAGGGGTTAAGTTCTACTAAGAGCAAAATAGCGATGGTTGCAATAAGCGCCGTAGCTGCATTTGGAGGAACGCCTGCGGAAGCATCACCGATTAGAGAAATAGGTACAGTTGCCCATATTACGCAGCAAGATGATGGTTATGTTGATAAAAATAGTGAGGAAGCACGAAGAGAAAGACATAAATTAACTAAGTGTTTATTTCCACCACTTTCAGTAGGTCAAGCATACCCAAAAAAAACAAATAAATACGGTACTTTGGAAGTAGGTAAATTTGTTGGCGAAGAAAGATTCAAAGGTCGTCACCAGAGATTTAAATGGATATATCCTTCTAACGAAGAACTATGTGGGCTTAAAGCAATAAGATACGACAATAAAGAAATGTATCCTGATCCAGACAGTGTAGGTAAGCACTCAGGAAAATTTCGTGACCCAAATGCATGGGGTAGAGGTAAGGCAATCAAACAGTTTTTGGCTTACTTTAAGTACAAAAAATAAGCTCAATTCAATACTCTACGCATCTTTACACTGGACAACCGAAAGTGTATTCTGAAAACATAAGCAGAACTTAAAGGTTGGACTTTCCTAAAAAATGAAAAAAGTTTTAGTGGTGGCTGGAGTTGTATGGACACTTGGGTTCACCTATCTTAGTGCATTCGGCATATATACAATGTCTGTTGCATTCGCCGCAAGGGGTACTGGCGATGTATGCAGTACTAGTGCAAGCGGTAGTCCAAATGATACTCAATTTTTCCCCTTTGGTTTTATCTGTGGAAGTGAGCCTGAAACTTATGCGAGAGGGGGTTTTTCGGATGCTCCTTCAAGTAATACACCGGATCCGGGCTCCGTTATTGTTTCTGGGTCGACTATCAAAGTTGTTGGAGGATATAACCAGAATGGCCCACCAAGAAGTGAAGAGGGCGGAACAACTCGAGAAGTATTAGTGTGGATTACGATAGATGGTGACACCTCTCTTGTAAATGATGGACTAGGTTCTGATGGGAATACCTATAACAATCAAATATCTAATCGGCTAAGTGGCGGAGCTGATGCTCCCCAGACTGCTAGGTGCCCAGGTAAAGGCGCTCCAACTTATGGGCCAGTTTTTAATTATAGAGATTTACGTGCACCAGGGAACACAAATTATCTAGTTAGCGGTGGGAACAATGATAAAGCAAGTCCAGTTGCTTTTGTTCCTCAAGGCGGGGAGGGGCGTGATAAAGGTGTTGAGAACTGTAATACTGATGGTCGGATGGTCTACTGGACAAACGCCAATGCATCAAGTCAGAATGCATATGGATTTGACTACAAATTCCACGATAGCGCAGAGGGTACCATATGTTTCACGATTAATATATCAGTCAAGTTCCCGGGTGACTCGGGATATTTCCCAGGAAATACTAATAGTTATACGCCGCAACAACAAAACGTTGCAGCAGCTCACGTCGCAAAGCAAGAGAGGAGATGTTATAGCATACAAAACAAAATTCCACAAAACGGTACTCTTGGCGGTTTGAGACTTTACTGTGGAGGACGATACAAAGTCAGTGGATATGATCCTGATGTGCCTGGTGCACAGGTGAGTTACAGAATAATACACGAGACAGGAAGCAATCCTAAGCCCGTAGTAGATTCAGGTGTAACTGACAAAACCGATAGCGTAAACCCAGACCCCTCTCATAATCGAAATAACGGATCACCATTTGTTGTAGGCGATCAATATAGTGTGCAAATTTTGGATTTAAATACAGGTAAATGGGTTACGGTCGAGACACGAACGGCGCCAAATTGTAATGGTGATTTAGGATGTCGTACTTACACACATAGTTTACAAGCACACTCTATATATAGATTCACAGTGTTTGATAAAAATGGTGATACCTATAGATCCTCTACACCCGCAGTTTACCCGCCAAATTTCCGAGCTGCTAGTCCAAATGTGAGTGCAACTTCTGCTACATCTGGAGACTGGATTCAATACAATACTACACCGACATATCAAACGGATGTGGGAAATGCGATTTATACAAACGATACGGATAGTTCGTATGATGTATCCTT
Source organism: Minisyncoccia bacterium (assembly GCA_044228545.1). Taxonomy (GTDB): domain Bacteria; phylum Patescibacteriota; class Minisyncoccia; order Phycocordibacterales; family UBA9973; genus UBA8515. The sequence continues at coordinate 3,011 of JBGAUR010000072.1, forward strand.
TAACTTGCCTGCACCAAC
>JBGAUR010000073.1:0-2902 GCA_044228545.1 Minisyncoccia bacterium
CTCTGTCAATCCCCTTTAATTTATCTTTGGCATAATGTAATCCACCTAAACCAAAAAGCATTATTCCAGATATTACAATAATGATAAGCATATCTAAGAAAAATCTTTCATACCCATCACCAAAGAATTCAAAACCTTGACCAACCCTATTCATTTCTGTGCTAACAAATAGATAAATAAATACAATAAATAAAAGTGATGCAAGTGACGCTATTGGTTTTGATAGGAAAGAATACACAAGAGGTAATATACCTATAAGCCACGTAAAGAGAAGCATATATGTACTTTCGACACTAGAATTAAGATTATATATTTGTGCTATCAAGAAAACTGATGCCCCGAACAACAAAGCTCCTAAAAATATCAGAGCATGTCCAACGCGAGGGTAGTTTTCATTTTTATATGCAAAAAGATATCCTACAAAATATGATCCAAATGTAGAACCAAGAAGTATAATAACTTTAAACAGATATGAAATGCTTGACCAGTTTAAAGCAACAAAAAGTATAGCGCCAACACCAAACAGTACAGCACCTATCGAAGAAATAGCCGTAATAAACTTATTCGAACCTTCTTCGTTTTTAGTATTTACACTATCGGTAAGCATTTTTGATGCTTGTTCATTTGTGATAGTTCCATTTTTTAACCATTCCTCTATTTGCTTTTGATCAATCATTTATTAATGAATAATTAATAATATAATCAATTATATCATTTATTCACCAATATACTCAAATCTAGGGCCTTTGTATCCATCTTTATCTACATTCTCAATAAACATCGAAAGTGGCCTAACAGTTATTGGATAACCTTGGTGAACTATATCAGTCTGCCTCTCATATACAACCATCCACTCTCTTGTCTCGCTATCTTTTGCTAATATTAATATCTTATAAATGTCACCTTTATAGTGTTTATAGATTTGACCTGGTTTTACTTCTGGTTCCATTTATTAATTATATCAAAATTAAAAAGAAAAAAGGGGTCCTCCACAAAAAATGGACATCCCCGATTGTTAACGATTGCTTGCCATATGAAAAATATGATGGTGTCTCAAAAATGAGACGAAATATCTTGTATTAATTTTAATATAGCAAGTGAAAACCAGTAGGTCAACTAACCAAGTAACTCCTTTAATATTTTTTGAACAAGTGCTGGATTCGCTGAACCTTTTGTTTCTTTCATTATCTGACCCACAAGTGACATTAGAGCATTCTCCTTGCCTCCTTTATATGTAGCAATAACTTGAGGATTTGCATCTATAACCCTCTCCACAATTTCTTTTAAAGCCCCTTCGTCATTTTTCTGGATTAAATCTTTCTCAGTTGCAATCTTCATTGGTGAATCATTTTCAATAACAATCATGGCCAAAATATCTTTGGCGGCACGAGAAGAAATTTGTCCATCTGTTACCATGTTTATAAGTTCAACAAAATTTGAAGTTGATGGCAAAGAAGCACTCTCGTTGGATTTTTTGATGCCTATATAATCTGAAGTAATATAATTAGATGCAGTTTTTATTTTTTCTTTATCTTTTAATACTTTAGCTACTTCTTCAAACCAAGATCCTAAAGTAATATCTACGATGTAGCTCTCTATATCTTCATCTTTGATTCCATATTCATTCTTGTATCTAAGTCTTTTCGCTTGAGGAAGTTCTGGGAGTTCAGATTTTAATTTTTGCATATCAAAAGCCTTACTTAAGTAAAGTTTTGGTAGGTCTGGATCTGGGAAATAACGATAGTCATTTGCATTCTCTTTTGATCGCTGTGAAAAAGTAGATTGTTTATTTTCATCCCAACCACGAGTTTCTTGGACTATTTCAGCCCCACGATCTTCGTCTAGAAGTGCCGACATACGTTTTATCTCATATTCTGCAGCACGTTCAACTGCTTTAAACGAGTTGATGTTTTTCACTTCGACTTTCGTACCAAATTTGTTTGGATCATCTGAGATTGAAATATTTAGCTCAACTCGCATTTCTCCTTTTTCCATGTTAGCTTCCGATACATTGAGACATCTAAGTAGGAGCTGTAATTCACGACCAAAATCCCCTGCTTCTTTTGCAGAATGGATTACTGGTTCTGTGACAAGTTCCATAAGAGGAACTCCTGCGCGGTTGAAGTCCACCAATGAGTAATTGCCTCTGTCGTGCTTGTTGTTCGCAGTATCTTCTTCAAGGTGAATACGAGTTATATCTACGCCGTTAAGCGTTCCTCCAGAAACTATCGGATACTTGTATTGAGATATCTGATAGGCTTTTGGTATATCTGGATAGAAATAATTTTTACGATCGAATTCTGTAAAATCTGCAATATTGGAATTTAAAGCAAGACCAACTTTAATAACGCTCTCAACTGCTTTTTTATTTATAACCGGGAGAGTTCCGGGGTGTGCCATACAAACTGGACAGACATTAGTATTTGGTTTTTCCTCATCTGGATTATTTATACAACCACAAAACATTTTAGAATTTGTTTTTAGTTCTGCGTGTATCTCAAGTCCTATTGTTGTGTAATATTGTTTTGACATATTTTGGTGCCCGAGGTGGGGGTCGAACCCACATCCCTTGCGAGACACGATTTTAAGTCGTGCGCGTATACCAGTTCCGCCACTCGGGCATATTCCTATCTTATACCCATCTGGGCATAAATAAAGGGCGATGTTCTATAATTGCATATTTTTTAGATTTTTACAATTCAGATTAGTTTGCTACAGGAGTACTTATGGGGTTATATACTTCATTGAATTTTTTATCTATATTCTCATCTGTTGTAGTATTGAAATACCCTCGAATTTTATCTGCTCCAATTTTATTTTCAATTATATTAGGATCCACCAAGATTGGTGCTTTAAAATCTAAACCTCCGGGTTTTTTATACTGACCAATGTCAGTGTTAAT
>JBGAUR010000074.1:0-2893 GCA_044228545.1 Minisyncoccia bacterium
TGCTCTACCAACTGAGCTAGGGTGGCAAAATTTTATTGAGCCGTTAGACAGACTTGCACTGTCGACCTTTTCCTTACCATGGAAATGCTCTACTACCTGAGCTATAACGGCAATATGTGTGATGTTACTATAATTCATACCCTTTTTCAATAAAAAAAACTTCCCAACGGGAAGTAAATAATCTATTAAATTAATAAGTTAATCCAGATGTCCAAACAAAGCAGAGGATCTCATTCCTGAATTAATACTTAAAAATAAGATCAATTGGTTATTATTTTGGTTATAATTTGGTAATGTCTGTTCTACTTCTTCTTTTGTAACAGAATAGTCTCTATTACAAATAGTGAAATAATTTTCACCAAAGATTCTTATCTTTTTCCTACCAAGTGATTCGCATTTATCTCCAAAAACCTCTACTTCTATCTCTGAATATCCATTAAAAAGCGGTGATTTTGCCCATCTAACATATTGATCGAACAGAAACCTATTCATGAAAATGTGCATATAAAATATTTTTATTAAGTTCAAATTACCATAATATCGTAAAAGTGTAAACACTAATTGCAAAAATCCTATTTTTAGGTATAATCGGAGGTATGCTCAGTTAGAGCTTTTTTATATAGCGGGGTAGAGAAATGGTATCTCGTAAGGCTCATAACCTTAAGACCCTAGTTCGATTCTAGGCCCCGCAACAAGTCGGCAAGTGACATGCCAAACGATATGTCCACTTTGGCCGAATAGGATAGAGTAGTTTTGCTTTTTGTCGGCGTAGCTCAGTTGGTAGAGCGTGGGACTCATAAGCCCAAGGTCACAGGATCGTTCCCTGTCGCCGACACAGTCAACATAAGATTTTTTATGTATGACAAAAATTTGCGGGCAATGCTCAGCTCAATTAGAATATAGCGAGCGTCCGCCTGGCGATTTAGTGGTAATGTGACAAAGTTTGCGCAGTAATTATATTTGCGGGTGTAGCTCAGCTGGTTAGAGCGTCCGCCTGTCACGCGGAAGGTCGAGGGTTCGAGTCCCTTCACTCGCGCAATAGAAAAATCCCCATTCATGGGGATTTTTCTATTCTTCGTAAAAATGGATAAATATTTGGTATAATAAACTTTATGTATTTTAAAACTTGGAATTACTTTTTTATCGCAGTATTTTTTGTAGCTCTGTTAATGATTTCAAATACTGTAGCAGTGAAAGTTATTGAGATTGGAAAATTTACTGTAACTGGTGCAATATTTATATTTCCATTTACATATATCTTGAGTGATATCTTAACTGAAGTATATGGTTATAGAGGCTCTAGGCCGATAATATGGGCGGGGTTTTGTGCGATAGTTTTTATGGCAATAATGTACACACTTGTGGGTATTCTTCCTGCTGCATCTTTCTGGAATGAACAAGAATCTTTCGAGACAATTCTCGGTCAAGTTCCCCGTATTGTAATTGCATCCCTACTTGGTTATTTAGCGGGGTCTTTTTCTAATTCTTTTATTTTATCCAGGATGAAAGTATGGATGAAGGGTAAATATCTTTTTGTTAGGACTATCGGTTCTACTATTATCGGAGAAGGAGTTGATTCTATTATTTTTGTAACAGTTGGATTCCTTGGGATAATTCCTGACGCAAACATAATGTCGGTAATAATTTCAAGTTACCTCATAAAACTTGCAATTGAAGTATTGGTTACTCCGATAACATATAAGGCTGTTGCTTATCTAAAAGCAAAAGAAAATATAGATATATATGATAATGACATATCATACAATCCGTTTAAGCTTAAATAATATATTTATATAACTCCTAGTTCTTCAAAAAAACTCTGGTACATCCTTATGACTCTGCGTCCTTCTATTTGAGTGATAGGAAAATCTAAGCCTTGGTGCGCTATCTGATTACGAATAATATGTGCATCCCAAGCTCCTTGGATAGAAGCGTAACCATTTGAACGTGCTTGTTCCAACTTTTCACTTAAAGTCTCCCCTATCATACCTTTCTTTTCAAGAGTTTCATCAAGCATTGTATCGGCTTCAATGATTGCAACACGCCAATCTGATTCATTTGGACTTTCAATTAAAGTAAGTATGTAATGCCATCTAGGATTATCATTTTTAATTGCCTCTTGGTCTCTAATCAGTGCTTCACGAATCTCGTGTTCGAGTTCATGTTTTTCATGGATCTGAATCTCGCGCATACGTACAAGAGAAAATATAATTACACCAATAAAAAATATAGATATAGATGAAGATACAATCCCTAAAACTGTCCATGTGTGAGGATTGATAATAAAGTCAAATATAGGTTTAAAAAAATCAAACACCCCACTTACTGCGGAGTCAGTATTAAATATAGGTTGAGTTATTCCAAATACAGTAATAGCAATAATCATTATTCCTATAATGATATAGAGGCCCATATCACTTGATCCTCCGCCTGGTTTTGCTTTTTTATCAGCCATGACTATATTATACTAACTTTTCAAAGTCTTTCCCAATAGAAAAGAGTATATCCTCACGTAGTTCTGGTGCCATTATATGTAATCCTAGTGGCAAATCATTTTTTGTCTTACCTGAAGGAATTGATATAGCAGGAATACCCGCAATGTTCGCTGGAACAGTAAATAAATCAGAGAGGTACATAGAAACTGGATCTTTTGATTTTTCTCCAAATTTAAATGGTGGGAATGGAGAAGTTGGGGTGATAATAGCATCGACATTTTTAAATATATTTTTAAGTTCAAGTGAAATAGCATGGCGAACTTTCACAGCTTTATTGTAATAAGCGTCATAATAACCATGCGATAGTATATAAGTACCTAAAAGTAATCGGCGTCGAACTTCCTTACCAAAACCTACTCCCCTAGTCTTTGCATATACATCATAGAGCTTGTCGGATT
>JBGAUR010000075.1:0-2791 GCA_044228545.1 Minisyncoccia bacterium
CTTTCCATAAAGAAGTTGGTAGTAAACAACTCCTAAAGACCAAATATCTGCCTAAATACCATAGTTTTGCTCTCTTAACAGTTCAGGAGCCATAGTCAAGCTTGTACCCAAGATAGTTCCAGTCATCTTTTTCTTTTTATCGAGTTGCTTGGCAAAGCCCAAGTCTGCGATTTTGCAGATGCCATCATGCAAGAGGACGTTAGCGACTTTGAAGTCTCTATGCATGGCATTGACTTCATGCAGCCCTCTAAATCCGTTAATGATTTGCTTAAGGAAAACAGTAGCTTCATCCTCTGTGAGTCTTTTCTTTTTATCCAGGTAATTTTCAAGATCTCCTCCATTACAATACTCCATAGCAATGCACTGAGTTTGTTCGGTACTGAAATTGTCGACGAACCTAACAACATTTTCGTTATGACATTCTTTGAGTACTCTGATTTCTGTGGCTATAAGTTCCTCTAATTTTCTCTGCTGTTTAATCACAATTTTGGGTATAGCTTTGATGGCTACAGTAGAGTTAGTATTCTCATCAATGGCTTGATAGACGACTGCCCATGCTCCTTCTCCCAGTATCTTAATGAAATTGAACGTCTTTGTTTTACGTCCAATCAGGTTTTAGTGCTTAAGCTTCATAAATAAGTAAATGTAACAAACAGATTTGCTAAATATAGCTTATAGAGGATAAGACTGTTTGATTCAGTTTTAGGAATAGGCCACAAGTATTAGGAAACAGTCAAAACTGGAAGAACTGAGACATTTGATTTTTTTTGGCTGCTGACCGACCTCTATGAATATTTTAATTAAGTTTTATTTAATAATTTCTAAAGTAAAATATCTTAGTAATGGCGTTCAACCCCAACGATTATGTCACCCCTTATGTCACTCTTGAAGAAGTCTTGGAAATAAAAAAGGCTTTCGATTTGTTCGATCGAGATCTGGGAGGAGCCATTGATCCCAGAGGTAACCACTTACTCATTCAGAACTTAAAGTCGCCATCAATTCCCTCGGTATCGAAGCCAAAGCCCAGGCTGTCTATCAAATGATCGCCGAGCTCGACAAGGACGGCAGCGGACAGATCGAATTCCCCGAGTTCTTCTACATGATGACTACCAGACCCTCAGACAATGAGACTAGAGATGAGGTTCACAAGGTATTCATTACCTTTGATAGCCAAAAGACCGGTAATATTGGAGTAATGTTAGGTTTCATTGCTTTGAAGGATTTGAGGAAGGTTGCCAAGGATCTTGGATAATTAACTGACGACAATACTCTCCAGGAGATGATCGAGAGAGCCGATTTGGATCTTGACGGTGTCGTTTCCGAAGAGGAATTCTATGCTTTGATCACCAAAAAGGCCCATTGATTCCAATATCCTTGGCATTTGCATCACTCCTAAATACATATCTTTTTTCAGCCACCTTTCTTCCATCAGATTTTTTTATCTTTTCTTCTTGTTTGGTCTTTCCTTATCCATCTATACATCTCAAAATTGCTAAGGCAAAACATTTAAATTCAAATATTTTAAATATAGTTTCGATCAGAGTGTCAAATCATAGGTGCATCCCAAACCAATCTCAAGGAACAATCAAAAAAATCTAATGAGTACTTCTTAAGAACGACCATATCGCCCTAATACAATAAATTAACAACAGAAGTGTATATTCACTTCATCATCATTCTCAAGAAGTGGGCCTCTGGCCTGGAAAAAATGACTCATCCCAAGCCCGAACACATTTTACTGCCCAGATATTACAAAATTGTGGAAAGGAACACCTGTAGCGAGAGTATGCGCCTGGAGGTAGATCTTTTATATGCTAGATCTAATTCGATTGCTATCATATCTAACTGTCCAAATAGTTGGTCCAGCGTAGAGAGGGGTTAAAGTATCTTTAGGAAGCATAAATGTGATATTTGCTGTACTGTCTGGTCTAGTCCACCTTCATCTGTTATGGTTTAGGACAGCCAATTGGTGACATAAAGCCTTTAAATATCTGGCTGAACAACGAAGGAAAGCTAAAAATCGCATCCTCTTTGTCTTTATCCTTAAAGTAGAATTTATATGAGGGGAAAAAGTTCGAAAATAGTTTGTACTTCCCTGAATAACTTAAAATATAAAACGGTTCAGTAAAGAATACAGTTTAGACTACATTTTTTCATAATCTTTTTCTATCAGAATGACATTACTATCTGCAGGTACTATGAGTAGAACGGTGCAATAACTATTAAGCGTCATAACTAAATATGCTCGAGTTCAATAAACTACTAACTTTTTGATGTCAAAACTAATTTTACTCTGAAACACTGCAGTAAAGCACTAGATACAGCAAGAAACTTAAAAGAAATTGTACTGAAGATGCTGGAGATGAAACCAGCACTGAAAATGACTAGCTTATAAGTGTATGACCTGCTGAGGCCATACAGGGAAAATATAATGCAGCTGCAATCTTTTGAAGTGCATTAGAGTCGCACGATTTCTCCCAAAAGAAAAAATTCTAGAAGCATCTGTTGCTCATTTTTATATCATAATCTTATGTATAATTATACTAATGTTCTCATTCATTTATCTATATTTTGTTAACCCTAAATATTGGAGAACATGTCTTCCAAAAAAGGCCAAAGATAATTCTCTTTCGGGAAAAGGACCCCCTAGCGTGAAAGCTCCCCCATGAAAGAAGAAGAAGGAAGTGTACTTCGCAATGGAAAGGTGAGAATTCAGATCAAGCAAGAAGAGATGTTGCCCCCAGTGTCTACTCCCCCAAGACGTTAAGCAGAGCGTCTGCAAGGACTCTTT
>JBGAUR010000076.1:0-2717 GCA_044228545.1 Minisyncoccia bacterium
TATAATTTATACTTTAGCTAGGAGTATAAAAGTGCAAGGTTACAAGCTATATCAAGAAAAGCTATTTAGCATAATAAATTTAAGAGCGATGATTCCAAACAATCACCTATTAATAAAAATTGACAAACAAATAGATTTTTCATTTATTTATGAATTGACTAAAAATCTCTAAGTAATAAAAATATTCTATACTATTACTTACATAGCGTAAAGGAATGACTCGGTTTTATATAGAGTCACTCTCGGGCGCGAGCGGCCGTGTTAGTGTAGGTTTTAATAGACCGTTGGTATCTGTTGTGCGCCAGGTATTTTAGTCCACCCCTGCGCCAGATGAGATACTGTGGTAAAAAATACTTTATATTCCTTACTTAATGCCTTTAATGCTATACCAATTGATAAGTGGGTTTTGCCTGTACCAGAATCTCCAATTAAAATTAGATTATGTTTGTCCCTGATAAACTGACAGCTAGCTGCATCATTAATTTCTCTCTCATCAATACTCTTCTGAAAGCTAAAATTAAAATCTTCCAGCTTCTACTATAACGTCTCTTATAGTTATTATCACGTCTATTATCCAGTTCATCCTCGCATAACAGTTCCAAAAATTCTTCATATGGTAATTTTTTACTTCTAGCATATGATAAACGGTCTTCCAATGTTAATGCCATGCCGGAAAGTTTGAAGTCCCTGAGCCTTTTATATAATTCCTGCATCTTCACCTCCAAACAAAGGTAAATCATAACAATTATTTTTTATTATCTCTTTTATTTTACTATAATTCCCAATTCCATAGTGCAAAGCTCTCATACAAGCTTTATTTACTATTTCATTACCGTATAGCTTTTTCAGATGTAATATTCCTTTGACGGTCCTTGGCCAATCTTTACTTTTTCCTCGATCCCGGATGAATGATAACATTTTATCCCCATATTCCCCTATTGCTTGCATCTCTATAACACATTTATTTTGGTATTCTGGAGATTCAGGATAATATAATTTGTACTCAGGCCAGTGCGATCTGTTAGTTATAAATGATCCTTTCCCATTCGATCTATTATGCATGGCAACCATCTGGCCCTGAGCATAAATTCTGACTATTTCACTTCCCAAGGAAACTCCTACTTCTGTGCCGGCATATTTTGATGGTACAGAATAATAATTTTTATCTAAGCTTATATGACAGTCTTTAGCTACTTTCCTTTTGTGCCATGATGATAAATCAAAACCAGCTTCAGGTAATTTTGTTAAAGCTGTAATTTCCTCATTGCTAAAAAGTTCTTCTGGTTTTTTCTTAGTAGTACCATGAATACGATTGTTACTCTTTCTATTCCAGATTCCCAAGGCTTTAACCATTTCTTTATTACTGCTAAATTTTCTACCAGCAAAGAAGTTATTGGTTACATACTTTATGCCATTCTCTACCTTACCTTTCTCCTGCGGTTTACGAACTCTACAGGGAGCCGGTAAAAAATTATAATGATCTGCAAATCTTTTGTATTGTTCCTGGTATATTGGTTCATAAAAATTAGCAATAATTATCGCTGACTTTAAATTATCCAGCTTTATTACTTTTGGTACTCCCTGAAAATAATTAAAAGCATTAATATGACACTGGATCCACGTATTAACCTTTTGATCAAACACAATTTCATAATAATCCTTACGACTATAGCTAAGACGCATATTAAATATATATGCTTTTCTTAATTTCCCTTCAGGATCATATCTTCTACCAATATCACCGAAGTCTACTTGAGCTTCTTCACCGGGTAGAGTATTAAATCTGATACATATGGAATTGTGTAGTTTTATCTTTCTAAGGTATCGGGTAAGACTGGAATAGCTTCCAAAAAAACCTAAGCCTTGAAGTTCTTCATGGATCCTGACAAAACTCAGGTCTTTTTCCAACAGCTTTATAGCGTCTTCGTGCCATTTAAAGACTTGTGATTCCTTTTGCTTTTGTGTTGGGGATTCTATCCCTGCAGAATTATATTTATATACAATTCTTCTTATTGTTTTGCGGTCTCGCCCAGTTAATTTTGCTATTTCCCTCTGGCTCTTACCTTGCTTATATAATGTTAATATAGTTGTATACATAGGAACTCCTATCATTTTTTAGCCCTCATTAAAAAATAAAGGCTAGTTTGCACTAAATTTGAACTGTTATGTTCACCTTTTTACCCGGTCCCTTTTTAGTGCAATTTTCTGGTCCCTTTTATCTTAGCACTGACACATACAGTGATAATATCTTCTGATCTAACCCATCGATCCTAGTCTGGCGCTTCGGTACTAGCAGCGGGGAAAATTCAGCATTTCTATCACGGGGTACTTCTAGGTCTAATACTCCCCCTTCAGTAATTATGCTCTTTTTACCAACTCCATTTCTGCTGTTCTCCGTTTCTCCTCTACCATACCTGCTATAGCCAAGATGCTCGTCCATTTCTGCCTTTAAAGCCCTCTCAAATAGATTTTTTGTGAGCTCTTTTAACATCCCGTCTTTAGCAAAAAAACTTGTTAAATCTGTGTCTTTATCTATTAACAAATCTACCGCTTGTTTTATTTTTTCTTCATCAGTCTTACTCATGTTTTATTCCTATTAAATTATATTATTCTTAATATAACCTATCCTAGAAATTTACACACTTACTTGGAAAGAACCAATGATAAAATTCAATTCCGGCTTCTCCCAAGAGCCTTCTAGCAACTCATCTTCTTCA
>JBGAUR010000077.1:0-2687 GCA_044228545.1 Minisyncoccia bacterium
TAACAATTGCTCTATAGACTGTTCCACAATTTGGTCAACTGGAATTCCAGCTCGTTGCCGAATAAGTGAAGAATAACAAGGTTGATCAAATGTACAACGTCTTAAAGCCTGGTCTACAAAAACTTAAAGATAATCCGTAAAATAAAAGTGAGACCTTAAAAGGAGGATCTTTTATATGGATTTGATAATATTAAAAAAGAAAATTGATGGATTTAGATTAGGTAATGGCCAATTACAAAAAGTACCAACAGAGTTGTTATATGAGTTACGCCAAGCGTGGGAAAATCATACAGGCCCAGCTGAAGCGTTTAGGCGAGAACTGGGTATGAAAGTAGGAACACTAAGAAAATTACTGGTTGAGTCAAAAAAATTGAATCATGTTTTAGCAAGTTCAGATGCCATAGCAATGAGCAGTGATGAACAAGAACAAATAGACGCTATAGAAGAACCTAAAGTGAGTTGTCTGGAATTAGTGTACGAAGGAAATGCTAAAGTTATAAGATTTCCAAGTGTAGATATACTGATAGATTTTTTAAGGAAGGCTGTATGATTTTAAGTACAAGAAAGACGGGAGTGTATTTAAGTAAAAAGCCAACAGATATGCGACTAGGGTTTAATGGAATAAGCGCATTAATAAGAAAAGAATTTGGAAAAAAACCGCATTGTGGACAATATTTTGCGTTTGTAAATCGACGACGAACAAGATGCAAAGTGTATACATGGGATGGCACAGGAGAGGTCTTGATTGCAAAAAGGCTAAGTTATGGGACATTTTGTAGGCCTAATCCAAAGTATAAAAAGCAAGTAAGGTTAACAGCAACGGAGTTTGGACAATATTTTGAAGGGTTAAATTTATCAGGACGACTTCTTGAATCTCAGCAAAATTTTACACCGAAGCGACAAAAAAGTTTGAAATTTATCCCATCATATAGAAGTCTTAGTGCTTATGGAGGGAATGGATAAAGACAGAATAGCTAAGATTAGGAGTCTTAGTGAAGCTGAAAAAACAGCACTCATTTGTAGTCAACAGTACAAACTAACTGAAGCAGAAGAACGAATAGAGGCAATGAAATGTGCTCATGAAAGTGGAAATTGTGTACACTGCGCGGAAAAAGACAAAACAATAAAAGAGCTGAATGAAACTATAAAAGCACTTCGAACTAAAATATATGGACGATCTACAGAACGCAGGGGACGTGGAAGTAGTGGAAATAATGGAAATGGGAATAAAGACAATAAAGAGCCTAAAAATAGAGATCGACTCCCAAGTGAACAATATCCAAATGCTAAGATAAAAATCGAAGTCATTGGAGAAAAAAATATACCTCATTGTTCTGAATGCAATAAAGAAATGACAGATTCAGGAATGAGAGCAGTGTCCGAACGTCTTGAAATGATCCCAATGGAAATTTTTATCGTTAAACTTGAACGTATAAGGTACCACTGCAAATGTTGCCAAAGTGCTCCAATTACAACTGCATTACCAGCTCGAATTGCACCACACACATCACTTAATGACAGTGTACTTATAGAAGCAGCCATAGCAAAATTTTACGATTTAATTCCGACTGAGCGTTTTGCAAAAATGCTCAGTCGAAGTGGAGTAGAAATTTCAGATAAGTTACTTTTTTCAACGCAATCGTATTTAGCTAAAGCCTTTTATCCTGTTTATGAGCTTTTGAGACAGGAAGTATTATCATCTCGAGTGGTTCATGCAGATGAATCACCACACAGAATGCTTGAGCGCAATGAAGGTAATTTTCAATGGTATTTATGGTGTTTTTGCACACAAAATTCAGTTTATTTTGAAATACACAACACGAGAGCAAGTAGTGTCAGTATAGATTTTTTAAAGGATTCAAAAGTAGAAGTATTATTAACTGATGTTTATTCCGGGTACATTCGGACAGTGAAGGAAGTCAATGAATACAGAAAGTTAAATGACATTGTATTAATGAATTCCGCCCATTGTAATGAGCACGCAAGAAGGAACTTTTTTTACTCCAAGGAACCCATAGCTGAGACAGTGCTTGATGTATATGGAAAAATTTATTCAATCGAATCTAAAGTTCAAGATCTTATCAAGAATCCAAAATATCAAGAACCACTCAATAAGGAAAATGCACTACAATTAAGACAGACTATGGATCCACTTTTTGAACAAATTTACGAACTATGTATTGAAATATTATTAGACAACGCACCGAAGTCTTCTATAAGTCAGGCTGCAAATTACTATATAAAAAATTTAAAGGGTTTAACCCTATTTTTAACTGATTTAGAAATTCCTATAGGAAATTTATGCGCTGAAAGAACTCTCAGAAACCCTGCCGTTGGGCGCAAAACTTGGTATGGCACACATTCCCGTAAAGGAATTGAGACTATGGCTGTACATTTTTCAATATTTGAATCTTGTCGAGTGAATAAAATAAATCCACGCGAATATTATAATTATCTCGCCTCTCTTTATAATAGCGGAAAACCACTGATAACACCGTTAAGCTATAAGCACTCGATACAAAGTAAGCCACCACCTGAATGATTTGATATTTGTCGTCTTAAATTGCATATAAAACTGTCTTATGAAAAGGCATTTACTTTGTTTATGATTCGTAACCACCAATAAAAATAAGTTTCATTCAACAAAGCTCTACACAGGCAAATATATTGGAATATTAATCGTCAAC
>JBGAUR010000078.1:0-2640 GCA_044228545.1 Minisyncoccia bacterium
TTGGGGTTGTTGGAAGGGTGAAGGGGGATTCTGCAAACATAGAGATCTACAAAGCACGCTACAAGATTGCATGATGGAAAGCGGATTCTGTCTTCTTAGCAAAGAGTGTTGGCATTTTGAAAATCCACAATTTTCAAGAGCTTGCGGAACGACCAAAAACTTTAATGGAAAACACTGTAAGATCTAAATCCAACCCTTGAATAGTCAGTAGTTATTACATATGAAAAAGAAAAATTTACTCATAATCATTATAATAGGTGGCTTTATCTTTTTTGCTAGCTTTGTTCCTTTAATTATTTTTGCCCAAGACAAAAAGCTACCCGTACTTCAACCTCCGGATCTTAAAGTTTCTATTCCGGCCATGGAAACCTTAAAGAACGTTCAATGCAGTGGTGGATCTTGCTATATTCCCTGGCTAGCACAATATATTTCAGGAATCCAAAAATACGCTTTAGGTATTATAGGAATCATAGCAGTGATCGTGTTAATGATTGGTGGCATTCTTTGGTTAACAGCAGCTGGGAACCAAAGTCAAATTGGTCAAGCAAAAAAAATGATAGCAAGTAGTCTTGTGGGAGTATTTTTACTGTTTGGCTCATATCTTATTTTATCTTTGATTAATCAAAATATGGTTAACCTTAAAGGCATTAATCTAGAGTATATAGATCGTACATCTATGGATGAAATTGAGTATACGGAAGAGGAAATCAAACTCGCTGATCGCCTGCTTGAACAACAATCCGGAAACGGAAATTTAAATAATAGAGCAGGTGGCCTAGGACAAAACCTCTTAGAAGAAAATAACCGGAAGATAGGAAGAGGTTTGTGTGCCGATATTGAAAATCCTGACAGAATTTGTACTGAATTTATCGTGATACATACTACCGTTAATCACTTGACTGCTAAAGAACAGGATATAGAAATGCGTAACCGATCAGATGATCCATATAAATGTATAGCATATAATCGAATGGTTCAGCGAGATTCTACTGTAGTTGATGGCAGGGCCGATGAAGGTTCAGGAGGTCATACTCTTTGTTATAATGACAGAGCTGTCGGTATAGTGTATTCTGGATGCTCAATACCTAGTTCGCCAAAAGGCCAATATGTCAAACTAGAGCGGGCTGCATATTTTGATACTGAAAATCAATCCTGGGCTTCTAAACCAGAAGAAGATAAGAGAATAATACTTAAGCCTCAACTTGTTGCTTTATTTAATGAGATAAAACGTGTACAGGAAAAATACAATATTGGTATTGAAAATGTTCTTGGACACCACGAAACAGGTAAAATAAAAGACTGCCCATGCATTAGCATGGATGATGTCAGGTTAGTGCTAGTTGCGAATGATAAACTTGGATGGGACTTTGAACGAGCTCTCTTTGCTTTACCCACGCTCAGGAACTATCTTGGTAGTACGTCAAATAAAGGTTTTGTTCGAAATATAAATAAATCATGGCCAAGACTAGTAGGAGAAAGACCAACTAGATGCTGTTTTCCCAAAAACGATCCTCCTTTAGCTCTTGAGCGTAACATGGGATGCATACAAGGCCCTGTAGTAAATAATTGTTGGTAAATAAAAAAACATAAAACTAGTTTATAAAAAACTTTTGTCTATTCAACTTCATGACACTTAAACAAAAAAACCCGTCTGTAAAAATTGTAGACGGGATTATGGACAGTCATCACTTTCTTGATCTAAATATTTTAACCATTTTTTTGGATCTTCCTTTAGAAGCTGCCCAATTGTTTTAGGTCTTAAATGTGTTTCACTTGCAATAACTATAATTGCACGTTCTGCAGAATAACTACCAAAAAAAATCGGTGGCAAAAAAAGACAAAAAATCAGAAAAAATATGAAAAATATTGTTTTCATGATTATTCTATTTAGTTAAAAAGAACATATTATATATAATAATAACATATAATTAAAAAAATGTCAATAAAAAATCGCCATATTCATATTTCTTCTTTAATATTAGCTAAATTACTAAGATATTCTTTGGTAAGTTTTGTATTAGTCTTTATCGTTCCTTTTTCTTCTCCATTCAAACCTATAGCTAATGCTGAGTGCTATGCTACAAGCAATAACTGTTCGTCTTTTGGTGAGAATTACTATCTGTTACCTGATCAATCTCAGTGTTCATTGGACAAATTTTCAAAAGGCTATGTGCCCTTCGGTACAATCTGTTGTTGTAGTAAAAATAACCGACCAAAAACTAGTGCTAAATATTTACTTATTAGTTCAGTTGTAGCTTTTTTTGCTATACTTACAGCAGTTGTATATTTCTATAAAAAAAATGAATAAAATAAAAATAATTATCTTATTAAGTATTTTGTTTGGAGTATTATCTTCTCCGCTCTTTTTTGTACAAGCTCAAGAAGATCCTGCCCCAGATCTAGGTGCCAGTACACCAAAAATTAGTCCACCAATTGATTTCCCTAAATTAAGTGTTAAGTTGCCCGGTCTTAACTTTGATAAAGCAATATGTACTGATACTGAATGCAGTAACAATTGGTTAGCAGAATATATTCAAGCGCTATACCAATATGGAATTGGGATAATTGGTATCCTAGCTGTCATTACCATGATGATTGGAGGTATTGTCTGGGTAACAGCCGCGGGAAATGCCGAACATG
>JBGAUR010000079.1:0-2620 GCA_044228545.1 Minisyncoccia bacterium
ATTATAAAATGTGTATGTTTTAAGAAAAAATTAACTTTTAAATGTGGTGATAATGGGTAATATCGTTTTAATCAACTGCGATATGTGGTTGTATTAGGTGTATCGTGTTGTTAAATTGGACTTAGAAGATATAAACGTTGTTCTTTGATGAGTTCGAAATCATTTTGTCACGATTTTTGCGGTTTTGGGCAAAAATCCCGCCAAAATGGAGCGTTCAAATTGTTTGAAAACCCAGGGTTGAAACCCTGGGCTATAATAATTTCACCCTTTCAGGGTTTATGTGGCTGAAGTATGGGGTCTAAAATAGCGGTGGGAAGGTATGGGACCGCCGGGGAAGTGAGACTTCCCCCGAACGATATTGCCTGGATATACACTGTAAGATCGAAGTCAGAGACACTGACCATCACAGGGGAGGATTGTTCATAAGGTGTCCATAGGGTATCTATGGATTATCTATGGCTTTTCCATAAGGATGGATCGGCACAACGTCGGGACAACATCGGGACAACCCCTATGATTTGTCTCGTCCTAAAATAGCTACACAGGTTAATTAAATAATCCTAAAATAACTTTACTCTGTACAAAAATAATCCTAAAATAACTTTACTCAACATATTTTGACAATTTTTATAAAAGTTTTATTTTTGTTTTACTACTTGGTACTTCATATGACAACTTTGGACGGGAGACATTGTGAAGCGATCCATTCAAAGGGAAGGGCTTCTAGTCCTTTCTTTTGAAAAATATTGATTATAATTTTTCCATTTCCTTGTCATAGGTGTTGATGCTAAATGTGCTTCATCAGGTGTCAGGTAGTTGCAACTTAAATGTGGCCGCATCTCATTATATTTGTTTATGGCTTTTTTTACTTTTTCTAATGTTTGATTAAATCCAAGTTGCGTCGGACTTAGGTTAAACTCATTTTTTATAATGCCATTTACCCGTTCTGCTACAGCATTTTCGTACGGATCTCCATTTTGTGTCATACTAACTGATATTTTATTTTCCATTAGAAGTTTAATATATACCTGCGAACAATATTGTGAGCCGCGATCGGAATGATGAATCAGTGAATTACTGTATATTCTTTTGCTTATTGCCATTTTCAACGCTTCTATACAACCTTCTGTCATTAGATCCGTTCTTAAGCTAAATCCCATAATTTTTTTTGAGAACGCATCTGTCACCAGACTTAAGTAGGCCCAATCTTGATTCAATTTAATGTACGTGATGTCACTTACCCACACTTGTTCTGGCCTGCTGATTTTAACTCCCTGGATGAGATTTTGATATTTTTTCATCCAATGTTTAGAATTAGTGGTAATTGCTTTCCGTTTACGTTGTCTTATTAATAACTTATTGTTAGCCAATATGTTAAACAATCCATCTCTACCTATTTTAATACCATGGGTTTCGAGCTTTGGAGTAAGCATATGGTGCAATTTTCGTGTGCCTACCATTGGTAAATCATTCCTGATTTCATGCACATAATGCAACACAATGTCGTTGAAAAGTACGGATTGATCTAGTCTTGCATGATAATCGTAATAGGCGCGTCTAGTTCTGCCAAACAGTCCACAAATGTATTCAATGCCTAACTTGGGATACATTTGTTTTATTTGCGCGGCTGCTTGGCCCCAAACTTTTTTCTGATATTGATTTTATATTTATCTTCAGCTATATCTATAAGCGTGTTGAGCGCTTCTAGTTTCTGTTCGGCTAACTTTAATGCTGATTTTATATCTTCCAATGTTGGTTCCTCGTTCTTTTTTGGTTCTTGTGCCTTCATTTCACTTTTTAATATGCAAATATCAGCATTTTCCTCTTTGGAAAGATTAACCCAAGTCCTGATAGATCTAATGCTCTTTACATTGAATGATATCTTGGCTTCTCTATAGTCCATCTGGTTAGTTTTGATAGCTGCTACAACCTGCCTTTTTAATGTATTTGAATACACTCGCCTTTTTGCAGCATGATATTCATCTGATCCATATTTTAACATCCAGTCATCTATTGTTCCTTTGGGAAGACAATATTTTTTTATAGCATTTTGTCTTGGAAGACCAGATTCTATCTCTTTTACAATTTGCTTAATTAAACTCTTATCATAGAGTTTGCCAACTTTTAAACTATTTCTATTCTCAATTTGATCAATTTTGATACGCATAATTTATAAAATTGTGTGCAGTTTTTTTAGGACGGGTCAATTAGGTTCAGTTTACAGTTTACAGTGGGCGGATAAAATGAGCGGAGGGAAGTTGTTTTAAATTGAATTTTGGTCAAAATTTCGGTAATATAATGATAGGGTAAGATACGATTATTTTTTCAGAATGGGCGCAGGCGGGATTACTTCTTTTTTGTCTGAACTGTGATTTTTGTGATTTATTGGATTAACAGGATTAATTTACCCGTTATCAAAAATAGGATAATTTTTTGTATTTGGTATCGTTTTTATCAACTATTTTAAAAACTGTTGAGATGCTTGTCGTTTTGCTTTATATGACACCGATTTGCAAAATTTGGGGTGATTTACAAAGTTGTTTTTTTCTTTTAAAAAAATATTAAAAAGTAAAATATGAATTTTTAAAATTAATAATAAATAGCTTTTATATTTGTTATA
>JBGAUR010000007.1:0-22912 GCA_044228545.1 Minisyncoccia bacterium
TTGGTACAAACTCGGGTAGTTGATCGATCTCAATCTTTCTAAACTCTTGTAATCTAAAGTCCACCGTATACCCTTTAAATACTGGAAGTACTCTTATCATAGTAGCTCCTCCTTTGGTACTACCTCGCTAAACCTGCCCTCATCAAAATACAAATCGCGCTCAATCCCTAGACCAAATTTACTAGTAAAACTTTGGAGTTCTTCGAGTGAAAAGTTTCCCCATTCATCATTCCAGTCACCAAATATCGAAACGTATCCAAAAAATATCTTGTCCGTTGGGTCATATTCAGTCGCGTACCAAGTACCCGCTCCACCGGGATTGAAGAACTTGGCTATAACTATTGGATCTGAGTCGGTTTCCTGTCTACCTACCTCGCCAAATCTTTTAAGTAACTCTTTGGTTAGCAGTTTCATGCTATCCTCCTTTTTGTGTCTTTCCGATAATTAATTTTTGGAAAGTATGCACATACTTTCCATACTGGAAGTTCCCGTAGCGGGGTGAATTTAGCAAGGGCGAGCGATAGCGAAGTTAATTGGAGCGAAGCGAAAACCCTTGTTAAATGAGGGGCAAGGCCCATATATGACTGTCATGTTATTATTAATTGAAATAATAGACTAGATGATCTTGGTACCTAGCTAAGTGCATAAAAATATAGAGCTTGACACCATATAGTTTATGTACTAAACTATTCATATCATAAACAATATTTATACTTATGAATAATGCCAATACCAAATTGCTATCTGAATTTTTAAGCAAAGCAGTTAAAGTTCGTAGACTAATCGAACAGACAAGTTCGTTTGAAGATAAAGCTATTACACTTCTTCAGATTCAAGCTCTTACCTACATTCACGCACACCCCAAAACTCCCGTAGGCTCACTAGCGGATGAGCTATCCATGTCACTATCTGCAGTAGCGCAGCTTACTAATCGTCTGGCCGATGCGCATTATATCCAAAGAGATGACAGTCCAACAGATCGCAGGATAATATGCCTTTCGATTACTCAGGAAGGTGCAAGGCAAATGGCAGTCTTTAAAAAGCAATTAGAGAAAAATCATTTTAAAGTTTTATCAGCTATTCCGGAAAATGATCTCAAGGAATTAGTCCGTATATTTACCAACATTTTAGAGGTTCAAAACCAAAAATAATATGAAAATTCCTAAAATATACCCAATAATAGCTCTAATAATAGTCTTGGCAGTTGGATTTAAAACTGTCGTGTTGCGTAAACCTGATACTCGTCTTTTATACACGAGCCAAAAGGAAACATTTCTTGAAACTATTCAAGTAAGTGGTATTTACCATAAAACGGCTACGGAAACAGAAAAAGCCACTACCTATGCGACCTACCAAAGCGCACTTAGCGCCGTTGTCACAGCTAGACAAAATAAAGAAGCGGCAGATGCCACGATGTGGCTGAAAAGACAAGCTGTTTTAGACACAGAGAACGGCGTCGATTACAAAAATGACAACACAACAAATCCTGCTACCAAAGAAGATTACACTGATCTAGAAAAACTCAGCATCGATTCAAAACTTGTTCAGGCAGAGAAAGATTTTCGCTCATCAGAGACTAAATATAAAGAAGCAAATATATCTATTGCAGCCGCTCAAGCACAAGTAAGTCTCGCAAAGATCGCCTATGAAGATACGCTAGAAAACGAGCCATTGTTAACTGTGTTTGTAAATGAAGTGTATGCTCCCAAGGTCTCACTCGGGCAAAAAGTGAATGTCACTTTTGATGCCCTGAAGGATCAGGTTTTTTCTGGAAAGATTACTTACATTGATCCGGTAGGCACTGTTACTGGTGGAGTTACTACTTTTGAAGCGAAAATTGAAATTATTGATTTGCCAACAGAGATTAAGCCCAACATGACAGCAATTGCTACCATTGAGTTAATTCGTAAAGAAAATACTATTGCCGTTCCTATGAGTGCAATAATCTACCAAGATGGAAAAGCATTTATCCAAAAAGCCAGTAGTGATGATGGGGTTCTGACTCCAGTGGAACTTGGAGAAAAGGGCTTTGCTAAAGTGGAAATAGTATCTGGTTTGGATAGTGGAATAGAAGTGCTGGTAAGACCAAACAGTAAAAGTTTATGAAAATACAAGTGAGTTTTAACAAACTTAAAAAAGATCTGACAGTAGGGCAATTTTTAGCAGTCCGTGAACTTAAGCGCAATAATCCTTGGTCAACAGCGTTGATTATCTTTGTGATGTCTCTAACCTTTTTTAACATGGTCTTAATGGGTGGTATTCTCATTGGACTGGCTGATGGGATGATGAACTCCTTCAAAACGTATTACTCCTCTGACATTTTAATCAAGCCAGTCAGTCAGAATACTTCAATATCTCAAACCAGCATGTTGGACTCCGTTATTAAAAGCTTACCTTCATACAAGGCGTTATCAAAACGATATACCGTGCCTGCAATTCTAGAGAACGAAGGTAAAATTAAAATTAAAGATACGGAAATTGGCCAGCGGGTAAGTGGTACACTGGTCGGAATTAACCCAAACGAAGAAGATGCAGTTACTGGATTGTCCTCTCAACTTATTGAGGGAGAATTTTTGAGTGATTACGACACTGAAGGAATTATAGTGGGCAAAAGTTTACTAGCTGAATACTCTAAAGGTTCTTCCACGGAATCACGCCTAGAGGGAGTGGTTGTTGGATCACAATTAAAACTGATGATCGGTAAAACGGAGACAGATGTTTCTGTCAAAGGGATTATCGATACCGGCAATAGTACTGTGGATAGTCGCATCTTTATACTCGAGAGCACTATGCGGGCACTCACAAACAATCAAAATCTTAATGTCAACGAAATAGCCGTATTACTAAGTCATGGTTCAGATAACAAAGACGCCAAGGGCTACATAGTAGACAACTTCTCTTATAACACTGACATTATTGTTGAGACTGCTGAAGAAACCTTGCCAAAGGCTATTTCAGATATGAAAAAAACATTTTCGATGCTCGGTAATATAGTGGGAGTAATTTCATTGATTGTCGGAGCTATTACGATATTTATCGTTATCTTTGTTAATGCCATCACCAGAAGAAAATATATAGGCATTATGAAGGGAATTGGAATATCCGCACGCGCCATTGAGATCTCGTACGTCATTCAATCATTATTTTATGCGCTCTCTGGGATACTATTTTCTAGCCTGATTATTATTTGGTTTCTTGCCCCCTGGTTTGATCTCCATCCTTTACAATTTCCCGTCACTGAAGGAAGATTGGCGATCACTACAAACGGCCTCATCATTCGCGGTCTTATCTTAACTGTTACCGCCTTTATCTCAGGCTATGTTCCAGCCTGGATGGTGACCAAACAAAATACATTAGACGCAATTTTGGGTAGATAAAAAATATGATAAAAGCTAGTAATCTGACAAAGATATTTACAATCGGTGACAATACGCTTACTGCGCTAAAGAAAATTAGCTTTTCAGTTCCCTCTGGCCAGTTTCTCGCCATCACTGGGATGTCTGGATCTGGTAAAAGTACACTTTTGTATCAACTCAGCTTGTTGGACCATCCTAATCAAGGTACTATTTTTATTGAAAACATCGATACATCCTTCTTAACAAGTGAAGAAAGAATCTCATTTAGGTTGAAAAATTTGGGCTATATCTTTCAAGATTATGCCATCCTACCCATGCTGACAGCCAAGGAAAATGTCATGATGCCATTGCTTATGCAAGGGGTTGATGAAAAAGTGGCTCAGAAAAAAGCAGAAGAAGCGCTTGAAAAAGTCGATCTTCAAGATAGACTAGACAATCTTCCAAGTCAGCTTTCTGGAGGCCAACAGCAACGGGTTAGTATTGCGCGCTCAATAGTGCATAATCCAAAAATTCTTTTCGCCGATGAACCAACCGCAAATTTAGATACTGAATCATCAGAAAAGGTCTTAGATATTTTTTTGAATCTACACAAGCAAGGTCAAACCATTATTATGGTTACTCATGAACCTGAATATGCTAAATTAGCAGAGCGGAATATCGAACTCAGAGATGGATCAATAATAAACGAGACAATGAAAAAACGTGTTAAATAAATATACTTTATTCAAAAGGGTATAATAATAGAGATGAATTCACTCAAACCTCTGAAAACAATATTGCTCATTCTGGTAATTAGTATTTATTTTGGGAAATATAACATAGTAAAGGCTCAAGATCAAGGGATGCGTTATATTATTACCTCGACAAGTCCATCTAATGGTTCAACAAACATTCCTCAAAATTTACAATCAGGAGAAACAGGTAGTATTTGCACAAAAACTAATGAAGAAACTATCTGTGCTATCAGAATAGGACTCGGCATAGATTATAACAATTCGGTTAAAGGAGTTGGGTATCCCAAAATAGACACGGGTACTATCAATTCATCTACTATTCAAATATCAAGCCCAAGTGATTCGGGTATTTCTGTCAAATGGGGTGGTAGTGCAGACGGTTCAGCTGCAGATTTTAAGATATATGTAACAAGTAACACTAATCCAAATGGTACTATTCTCATGCCAAATGCCACTTATACACTTACTATCCGTGGTGGGTCGAATGGTCTAAAAGCAAAATATGAAGGTACACAAGTATATTCTGCGTACCTTCAAAATGACTACAGCTGGAGCTTTACAACTACAAATGGAGCCGTGCCTGCTAGATTACCCACGCAATCTACTCCATCGCAGAGTTCAAATACAAATACGACAAATACGCAGGGTGGTTCAATGGAAGAAAAAGAAGCCTTAATAGCAAAGCTTATACAAGATAAAAAGCAGCAAGAATTAAATATGAAATCTCCTAGTCCATCTCCAGTACCATCAAAAACTCCCATAATTAAAAAGGCAACTCCATCACCTATCCCTTCAGCAACTCCAGAACAAGAATCTCCATCAATTTTACCTACTCCTGCGGACCCAAAAAACATTGCACCATCAAATCCAGCTAATTTTATTAGTAGAATACGCAATTATTTTACACAATTATTTAATAAAATTACTCTAATCTGGAAGTAAATAGTTTCAGAAAATATTTTCAAGTTAGTCTATAATCTAGTTGTGAATACAGTGAGATTACGCAAGAAAACTGAATATGCGATTGCTATGATGGAGTTTATCGCCAATGCAGGCGAAGGAGCTCTAGTCCCCGTGGCTTCGATGAAAGAAAATGATTTACCAAGATCTTATCTAGTACGGATTGCTAAAGATCTTATCAAAGCTAAACTCATTGTCGCTAAAGAGGGGCGAAACGGTGGTTATAGTCTAGCTAAGGATCCTAAAGAAATTACTTTAAAAGATATAGTCCAGGCCATAAAAGATCCTACAGACGAAAAGTCTCCAAATATAAAAATACTTGAGATTCTATCAAAAGAATTTAACGAAGTTTTACTTAAACATAAACTTTTTGGACTAATCAATGACCACTAATAAATATTCTAAAAATATTAACAAAATAATGGTAATTCTTATATCATCTGGTTTATTGGCTGGATGCACCTTATTATCACCAAAAATTACTGACAAACCTATAACTCCAGAACAAATAGTGAGTATAGAAAAAGAGCAAAACGAAATCCAAGCTTATAAAGTCAGGTATTCAGAAATTAGATCATACCCAAAAACTCAATCTTGTATTAAAACAACTAGCCGAATGGATGAACTCAAAAACGAGCTCTTACCATCCTACAAAGAACTATTAAACAAAGAAACTGACGGAACAACACTTACCAAAAAAGAACAATATCAAAAATATTTATACAATTTTTTCGAAGCAAAATCTAAAGTAATTTATTCATTACACTTTACCAGTGTCGAAGCGCCATCCATTGGCTCTGGAGCATTAAACACTCTAAATGATAGGTGGGATATACTCCAGATTCAATACTGTCCAGAACCTGAAAAATTATCACTTACCTATCCTGCAACAAGTAATATGTGCTACGAAGTAAGTATGGTAACTGCATTTGATACGTTACCATATGAGCTGCCAGTGAGGAGTAATTATAATCTGGAAGAAGAATATAATGCAGCTAAAGCCGAGTTTGACAAAGAACACAGTCAAAATATGATTCGACAACAAAAAAACATAAAGGAATGTTGTGCAGGGGATACATCAATAAGTGGTGCGTGTTCATATTTTACGAAGTTCATGAAATAACAAATGAAAACTAAAACACAAATTAAACCAGTTAGTTCATTACTTGCACCAGCACTATTGATAGTAATCTGCATTCTAATTTTAAGGCCTCGAGTAATCAAACAGGAAAACAACATCAAAGAAGCGTACCCATGCAAAGTTACAAAGAATGTGGAAAATCCTAGATACAAAGATGCACAAAATAAATGGATCGATAAATGCATAATGTCAAAAACCGGAATTCTCAAGCAATCTGCCTGCGAGGCAGAGTCTATCAACGCTAAATATGATGTGCCAATGTTCATTGAAAGTAGAGTTGAAGGAAATTGCGAGAGAGTCACAAGTATTCAAAAGCAATATTCCCTCAGATTATATGCCTTGGATTCAATATACATAAAAATATATTCAACTACTCAAAAAATAGATTACTCTAGTTCTGAAACTGACTCAACTGAAGCATCAAACTTGATAATGTCAGATCCGAAAGTGAAAGAATTTTTTGAATTATCACCCGACCCACATCTTACAATCGAAAACATTAACGATAATGACAGCTTTTGGAATATTCATGTTTATGAAGATTTTCCAGATCATAGAGTTACTTTTAACTGGTACGAAATAGACAAGCAAACAGGTCAAATCACTGATAGGATTTCTACTGAATCCAATAAATAGATTCTACTCATTGACTTCTAATCTGGATAGTAAGATAATTCCCTCAAGTAAAGAAGAGCTGCCCCTCCGATAGGGGCTTTTTTGTACCCAGGCCTGCCACCGCTCACTAATTATTAGTTTGTATGGAGGCATGCATGAAAAAGAATCTTATTGTCATCTCGTCCCTAGTTATCACAGTACTATTCGTAGCCTCTCCAGCATATGCGGCCTCAGCTGATGTCACCAAGATAGAAACATTTATTAAAAGCATTATCCAAGTCCTAGTTACACTCGCTGGATTAATCTCTGCAGGATTCTTTGTCTGGGGTGGAGTTGGTTACATGACTAGTTCAGGCAACCCAGAAATGCTCGACCGCTCCAAGAAAACTATTGCGTATTCAGGAATTGGTCTAGCCATAGTTCTTGGCGCATTCGTCCTGACAAACATTGTTTCCGATCTAGCAACTGGTGCCTTTGGAGCAGGACTCTAAAATGAAACTAATGAGTCTAGTACTTGGCTCATTACTCGCTCTCATCTTCCCTTCAATTGCCTATGCTGCAACTGGAGTACCTTCGGAAGTTACTAGCTTTACCACTGACGCGCTTTCCCTCATTACCATGATCTCGATAATTGGATCAACTCTGTTTCTTATTCGGGGTGGTTATGTCTATATAACTTCAACTGGTAAACCAGAAGCGCTCGAAGATGCCAAGAAAACAATTAGGAATGCGCTCATTGGCCTAGTCCTAGTACTTGCAGCTAATTCTATAGTCTCAGTACTCACTGGTTCACTAATTGGGGACGTAAGTAATACGAGCGTAACAACACTACCTATTACTCAAATTGAAAGTGTAGCGCCAAGTGGTGGTCTCGCCCAAGTGTTAATTGATGCTATAAACGGTGTTGTCCAAAACATGGTGGAGAGCGCAACCAAACCTGTGGTTGATGGCATTATGACTTTCTTGAGCTCCACTCCCTCAGTTCTTGCTAATACCTCAATCCTTAAATTCTGGCTGATTATACTTGGAATCACAGACACACTCTTTGTTCTTGTTGTAGCCTTGCTAGGCCTGCAATTTATGAGCGCCTCGACATTTGGCTATGAAGAAATCGAATTTAAACATTTGCTTCCTAAAATCAGTCTAGCCTTCCTGGGCGCTAACGTCTCACTATTTCTTGCAGATTATGCCATTACTGCTAGTAACGCCCTCGTTTCTGGGGTGGTCTCCGCAACAGGTGGTCTAAATCATGCCTGGATCACCAATGCTATTACATTTGAGACGATTGCCAACGGCTCAGCGCCATTTATCATCCTAATCTTTCTTCTTATCTTCTTGATAGTCGCCATCGTTCTTCTACTCATGTACATTTCTCGCCTGATCATTATCTCGCTCGGGGCTGTCCTTTCTCCCTTTATCTTTCTTCTACTAGCTATGCCTAAAACAGCCGATATTGCCGACATGGCCATCAAAGGATACCTCGTCTCTGTGTTCACGGTCTTTATCCATGTTGTCACTATCCAATTAGCGGGCTCATTCTTGACGCTACCCGAGCAAACTAGTAATTCACTAATATCCGTAGCGGTTGCCATTGGACTCCTGCTAACTCTACTTAAAACCCCCTCATTCCTCATGCAACTTATTTTTGCCTCATCTCGCTCTGGAGTAGTCAAAAAGATGGGTAATCAAATTATGAACGTTATGAGCACAGACAACTCAAGCGCTAGTTTACCTCGTGGCACTTATAACCAAATCACTCCAAGAAAGGTGGTAAGAGCATGAGAACAACAATAATCCCTGCCCAAATTACAACGGTTGAAGACAAGATTGCAGGTAGTTTATCCATGACTCAAATCCTGATTATGCTAATCCCCGTGGGGCTTACCGCCATGATCTATATCCTCCTTGCTCCCTCTATGAAGTTAGTCTCATACAAGACTATACTCATTGTCGCAGTTACAGCCACTTGTCTCATTCTTGCACTCAGGATCAAGGACAAAATTGTTGCCGAGTGGCTATCCATTCTACTTAAATACTCAAGTAGACCCAGGTATTATCTTTTCAACAAAAATAGTTTAACTGGTAGAACCATTGATCTGCCCATCATGCCAAAAGAACGGCATCTATCAAAAACTAAAGCAATCAAAAATATAGAAGTACTTCAAAATGAAATCAATTTATCTGATCAGATCAAACTGGATGATTTAGTAAACTCCGGTAAAGTGGCGCTCCACTACCGTTTTGAAAGTAACAACTCATGAAAAATCCATTTAACAAAAGTGGCAAAGTTAGTAGTCGCTATCAGATTGAGATCAAGGAAGTGGTCGACAATATATTGGTTCTACCAAACCACGAGTACCGCCAAATCCTAGAGACATCCTCAGTTAACTTCGAGCTCAAAAGTGAAGAGGAACAGGATGTAATCATCGACAGTTTCCAAAACTTCTTAAATGCTCTGCCTTGTCAGATCCAAATTCTCGTCAGGGTACGTGAAATGGATATAGATAAATATCTAGAAGATATTGCAAAGTCCAAAGACAAAGAAAAGGTTCCTGCCTACAAAAAACAAATTGAGGGATATTGTGCCTTTGTCAAAAAGTTAGTCTCTGGTAATAAAATTCTCTCCCGTCGCTTCTATATTGTCATTCCCTATAAGCATACAGGGCGTGAGGACATGAAACTAATTAAAGAACACCTAAATCTTGAAACTGACATCATCATAAAAGGGCTTGAGCGTATGCAGATGAAAGCTAGAGTCATCCCGGGGATAGAAATTCTTAACCTCTTCTACTCTTTCTACAATTCAGATAATCTAAAAACCCAACCCCTGACCAAAGACACTGTGGAGACGCTCCTGCGTAACAATTATGTTTAATCTAAAAAAAGCAGTCAAAAACTTTAAACCTATTAAAGACTGGAAACGCAGGCAGCTCAAAAAATCACTTGAAAATCAGGCCATCAATATTACCTATGGCGGGCAAGATCAGCTCGATCTCATTTCCTACGCGGGACTCAAAGAAGAATCTAGTTATTTGCAAATCAATGACAAATTCGTGCGTACTATGTTTGTCTCAGGCTACCCCTATGTCGCCTCAACAGGGTGGCTATCCATGCTCATCAACTTCAACCATAATATCGATATCAGCTACCATATTGAGCAAGTTGATCCGATGATTGCGCTACCCAAGCTCATCCGCAAGATTACAGAGCTAGAGTCCACCAAACGCACAATGCTTAAAGAAGGTAGGGTCATAGGAAGCGAGATCACTGATCCCCTAGAATCCGCCATGGAGCTCAAAGACAAGATTCAACGGGGAATGGAGAAGCTGTTTCAGATCTCAATCTACATGACTATCACCGAAAATAATCTATCAGACCTCGACAAAACTACCAAGCTCCTTGAAACCATTATGCAAACCAGACTATTCTATATAAAGCCTGCCACCTTCCAACAAATCGAAGGACTAAAATCAATTCTCCCACGCTCTGAGAATAAACTCGCTCAAAAGCGTAATCTCGATAGCTCCAGTGCCGCCCTCACTTTCCCCTTTGTATCGTCTGAGCTAGTTCAGGAATCAGGCATCCTCTACGGGATCAACAAATCTAATAATTCCCTGGTTATTATTGACCGCTTTAGCCTAAACAATGCCAATTCAATCATTTTTGCCCAGTCGGGATCTGGCAAGAGTTACACCGCCAAGGTTGAAATACTTCGCCACCTGATGCAGGGCACCAAAGTTATCATTATTGACCCAGAGCGCGAATATAAGCAGCTTGCAGCTAGTGTTGGTGGCTCATACATCAAGCTCTCAAGCACCTCCAAAGAAAAAATCAATCCGTTTGAATATGCAAAATCAAAAGACAAAAAGGATCTCTCAGAACATATTCAGGATTTAACCCAGTTAATTTCCCTAATGGTGGGCTCTCTCACCTCAGAAGAGAGAGGATCAGTCGACAAAGCCTTACTACAGACATACAAAACTAACAAAGATAAAACCTCGCCACTCCTCTCAGACTTCTACAAAACCCTTAAGACCATGAAGCAAAAAGATTTGTGCAATAGGCTTGATAGATTTGTTAAGGGCTCGCTTTCGACCGTTTTTGATAGCCAAACCAATATCAAGCTCGACAATCGCCTCATTGTCTTTGATATCAAGGATCTAAACGAATCAATCAGATCAATCATGATGATGGTGGTCGCCAACTTCGTAAACAATGAAGTTAAACAAAACCCTCAGAAACGAATGCTAGTGATCGATGAGGGCTGGATGCTCCTACAGGAACCAGAAAGTGCCAGGTTTATCTCAGGCCTAGTCCGTAGAGCCAGAAAATACTATCTTGGTGTAACCATCATTACCCAACAAGCCAATGATTTCCTTAATCAGGAATACGGTAAAGCCATAGCTAGCCAGTCATCGCTCCGCGTTCTTATGCGCCAGGACACAACCACAATCAAGAAAGTCGCAGAAGAATTCCATCTCTCAGCCTACGAACAACACTACCTCCTAACCTGCGATAGAGGTGAAGCCCTCATTATTGCTGACCAAAACCATGTGGCAGTTAAAGTAATTGCCTCAGAAGAAGAACACCCACTCCTAACCACTGACCCTAGAGAGATCTACATCTAGCCATGAATCCTAGAGCAATATTTACTTTCTGGTCATTTCGCAAAGAACTTAAATTCGTCCTATCAGCTTTTCTCATCGTACTCATGCTCCCAGTTATTGCCGTTATCTTACTCACTCAAGTCGGAATTAACGTCATCTCAGACAAGCTAGTTGATCAAAACCCAAACACTCAGAGCATCCAAATCAAAGACCCAACAACTGGCGAAGTTGTTAAAGAGATCAATTCTACAATAGTTTGGCCAACCAAAGGTGTCATAACCCTCGAATTCGGACAGTCTAGCCTCTATCAGCCGTTTCATACAGGTTTAGACATCGCAAGCAGTCTTGATGAACCAGTAAATCCAATAATGGATGGCACAGTCATCTATGCAGGAGAGATCTTCTGGGGATACGGCAAACACGTCATCATCGACCATGGTAACAACATCACCACAAT
Organism: Minisyncoccia bacterium; assembly: GCA_044228545.1. Taxonomy (GTDB): domain Bacteria; phylum Patescibacteriota; class Minisyncoccia; order Phycocordibacterales; family UBA9973; genus UBA8515. The sequence goes on from JBGAUR010000007.1 coordinate 11,871, forward strand.
CTATGCCCATCTAAACAAAATCTACGTCTACAAGGGGCAACGAGTGACCACCAGCGACATAATAGGAGACCAAGGCCAAACAGGCTGGGCAACAGGTGTACACCTACACCTTCAGATCAATGTTTATGGAATACCAGTGAATCCGAGAGTGTTTTTAGATAGTCGAACTACAAGTAAGTTACTTTAGATAGTTTGCCTGCAAGTAACATGTTTTTTCAAGCTCAATTTGGCTATATTCTAGTCACACTTTAGTAGATGTTGTAGTTATTTGTAGTTTTGCCTGGTGAACTTTAGTATCCTTGAGTAGTACCAGCTTTTTCTGCTAGTCGCTTGCTAAGCTCAACAACCCATGGGGAATAATGCTGTGCTTGAAAAACTAGATGTAGTTCATGCCTTGCCCTCGTAACTCCTACGTAAAAGAGACGCCTGGTTTCATACATGTCTTCAGAATGCTCGGGTTCATACCTTGGGAGATTCCCCTGGTTCATATTGAAAAGTATGACTACATCAAACTCTCTACCTTTTGAGCTGTGAAGCGTACTGAGATTGAGCCTTCCTTCCTTAGCGATGTGTCCAGAAAATTGGAGCAATGATAAGTCGGGATTGTTGTGAGTCCCGCTTGTTCTTTGAATCATCGTGTCTATTGTTGACCAATCATCTGCCTTTACTTTTGTCAGAGTGAACCACGGCACTAGAACATCTTTCTTAAATGTTATTAGCCAGTTGTGTGTTGACCCTGAAAAATTTGTAGTTTTGTGTAGAAAGCTTAACAAGCTTCGCTCTAGGTATTTTCTTTCTTCTTTAGATATTGGGTGTCCGTACACTAATCTTGTTGCTTCTTGACACAGTTGTTGAAAGGGTGGCGTTGCACTTTTCCATCCACCAGTCACCCATTGTGAGCATGCTTCAATAAACCTGGATAGTCTGCTACTTCTAAGTATTAATGCGTTTTTGTCAGCGCGAATAATTGGTATAATATTTTCGGTAGCTATTTGTGCAAGAATATCTCCGTCGTTTGCAAACCGATAGAGTACTGCAATCTTTTCCAATGGAACTCCTTTATCTACCAATTTTGGGACTAGATCTTTTATCACGTAACTTGCTTGTTGTGCTAAATTGCCGTCAATCTTGTCAAATTCAATAATTCCCTTATCAGTTCCTGGAGGTGCTTTGTGATCTCGGTCTTCTCCAAGCGCAGTGTTTGAAACTTCGATAATACTTGTTCCACATCTGTAGTTGAATGGCAACTGTATTTTTTTTATTTGTGGATGTTCTGTTAACTCTTTTAAGAGCTTAGGGTTTGCTCCAATAAATCTGTAGATTGATTGATCGGGATCACCAACTGCGAACAGTCTTATGCCTGATTCAAAACAGAGTTGTAGTACGAGTTCGTGTAGAGCAGTCCCAAGATCCTGATATTCATCGACAAAAAGAATTGGGTATTTTGCCCGGAGTGCTTGTCTGATCCAATCTTTCCTGATTACCAATCTGGCTGCGAGTAGTGGCATATCTTCAATATCGATTAGTCCATTTCTTCGAAGCTCTGATTCATATGCCTGGATCAGCTTAACAATGGTTTTGTCATGAGTTTTCCAAGCTTCACTATCCCTGTCTATTATTGTTCTTCGAACAACTTCGGCACGTTGCCAAAAGTTGCTCTGAATGATTGGTTTGCTTGTTACTTTTTGAAAAGCAAGAATTTTTGCTTGATTAACTTGGTCTTTAGTTGCGATTTGCGGTTGTGATGGAAAATCCTTAATCACACATCTCGCGTAGGGGAGGATTATTTGCGAAAAAGCAAAGCTATGTACAGTACCAATAAAGATTCTATCGCTAGGTTCAATACCTAATTTTCGAAGTTTAGTTTCTAGTTCCAGTGCGCATTCATTATTGTAAGTAACGCAAGCTATTCCCCTAGGTTCTAAAACATCTTCTGACAATGCTCTGGCAATTGCCATTGTAAGTGTTTTTGTTTTCCCACTCCCAGGACCAGCGAGAACAACGCAATGACCAGTTTCGTTTATTGCCTCGATTTGCTGAGGATTATTACTCATTGTTGCCAATGTCTGGAGAAATAAGTTGCTATTGGACATGTGTTGAGATATACGTGAGGGCTGCTTTTATGTATTCAGGTGGATCAAGATTGACACTCGCAATCGCAAGTTTCCCAGCCAGCCTGCCTTTACCAATATCAGAAATTATTGCAAGTAGCTGTTCGCCATCAATCGAAGTTTCACTATTTTTCCAAGACTCGATACGTTTTTGTCTGACAGTGCCAAAATTCTGCGCTTGAATAACATCTAATAGCACTGTGCCTAGTTCTGGGGTTTGTGCAATTTCAATTTCTAAAGTCGATTCATTGCAGAAAATGCCAGCTTCTTGTGATTTAGTTTTTAGCTTTTCATCGTCTTTGGATAGTTCCTCAATTTCTTCTGGAGTCATAACTGGTTCTTTGCAAAATTCACTATTAATTTTTAGCAATGACGTTAATCTGGAGTTTCCAAGGGGTAGTTTTCCTGGGATTGGATCCCAGTCTGTTATCACACAGAATGGTATTGAGAGGGAGTGAGCAAATCTTACATACGGGTCAAAATTTACTCCACCTACATTACAGATGCTTATCCCAAGGTCGTCTAGGTTAATGCCTAGTGATTTGGAAAACACCGGCATAAGTGCCTCTTCAGCATCTCCTTCAACAAAAATTATGCCCTTGGCAAAAAGAATTTCGGCCTTTGTAGTATCTAAATACCTTTGGAGGTCCTCCATTATTTCTGGCTCTAACGTGAGGTTTGCAAGCGAATAACCTACTGTTCCATTGCTATTTTCGTTCTTTAGCAGAACTATCGAATTAAGTTGTGCGACACTAGCTATGTTAGGTGAGTGAGTGGTCATAAAAAGACTCAATGGTTGATCTAGGCTACTCTCAAATAATTTTTTGAACACGGTTCGTTGGAGGTGTGGGTGTAAATGGGCTTCGGGTTCTTCTATGCACATAATTGTGAAATTGTGATCGTTTTTAGCCCTTAACCATTCTGACTCTGCTAATTTCAGGGTAAGTAAAACTAGGTTTGCTGACCCTAGACTTGCGTCTGCAATGCCTCTTTTCCCATTATCGATTAACATACGCACTGATCTAAAGAGTCTAGATGGATCTGTGGGGGATATTCCGAATTTTGCATTTACATCATGCAGTGGTCCTGTTAATGTGGCGATTTTGGTCGTAAGCGATGTTTCTAGAGTTTGAATTGGACTTAGCCCTGTAACTTGGGCTGTAGCATCACTTACTGCCTTAGCAACTTCAACCATTTTTTCTTTAGGAACCTTGCTAATTGCCTCATCTAATAATTTTCGTAAAGGTGAGTTCTGCCAATTTCCCAATTCTGCTTCGGCGTCCCTAAGTGCGTGGAGTAGTTCAATACATATTTTATTTCGGACACTATTGGGAATGTTGCCCCTGGCTTCATCCCCAGCTCCGTAGACTTTAAATTCATAATCTGATTCTGAATTGGGATCACCAGTGATTTCTGGCTTCTTTCGATATACATAGCTAAGCCTAGCAATGGTGTGGTCTTCGGCCAACCTAAAATCGGTCAATAGAGCAAGTATTGCTTCATCGCTATCAAAATCTGTGAAATCTAAGTGTATTTCGACTACTGAATTTAAGTCTGTACATCCATCCCAAATGTCAGTAGATTTTAGCTGTCTAGCTGAATCAGGAAGGGATAGATCTAAAACAAGTCTTAATGCAAATAAAAAGTTGCTTTTGCCCACCCGATTTTCACCGATAATCACTGTATTTCCGACTAGGGGAACATTAAGTGATTTGAAGTTTCTAAAATTCTTTATTTGGACCCTGGACAATCTCATAGCAGTATTTTACTCTTTTGGTGGCTTACCTACGTAAGTTCATGCTATTTGGTCTAAAATAACATTTTGGATTCACGGGCAATTAATCATGTTCACCTTGGATTTGACATCAGGACAGATATCTGACGAAAATGAATACTATAGTCTGTAGATCTATTGACTGCATTAACAGTAATATATCTTTATGGCGAATATTCACATAGTAAATCAAATTGCTATTAATGTAAAAAGATTAAGAAATTTCAGACGTCTTTCACAGGAAGAGTTAGCAGACATTGCCAAGGTACATAGGACCTACATATCTCTGATTGAGAGAAAAAAGAAAATTATCTCCGTAGCTATATTAGAAAAGTTAGCAATCGCATTAAAAGTAGAAATTCAAGAATTAATAAAATAAGAATATGACTTATTTTTTATCAAATAAAACCATAATTGAAGCTTATAAAAATTTATGTACCTTACAAGTTAAAAACCCAAGCATTTTACACATATTCCTAATATTAAAAGGTTGTGGATACAATAATTTATCAGCTGAACCATTATCTTTACTAATCGACCATGGGCTTGAAAATGCTCTTCCTATTAGTATTTTATTTGCTCCTGATGAAAATAGACCTGAAACACATGATTTTATAAACCCATTTTCTATGAAAAAATGGGGTACACAGGAACCAACTGAACCATTAAAAAAATGGGCTCCAGCGAGAATTAAGAACAACATTATTGGTGGAGCGACAACCTGGAGACAAGTTCTATATTTAGATCCTAAGAACAACCAAATAAAATTTTCATACGACTACATCGATGTCATAAAAGAATTAACACTACAATCTCAAAAAATAAATCTGATAGCAACAGCTATTTGGTCAAATAGATTTACTTCATTTGATCGGAAATTAACTGTTAATGAATTAATTAATGATTTCGTAAATAAGTATAAATTGGACACTGCAGAGATTTCGAGTTTATTTACTAAAAATTTGGCTAATTTAGAAATAGAATTTACAAAAACACCACATAATCCAAATGAAATTAGGAAATTGATAGACCCTCAGGCTGCTATAATTAATTGGAACCTAAATTATATAAGCAATATTGAGAAATCAAGCCAAAATAATGAATTTAGCTATAGATTATTAAAAATAATAACAAAAGGAAGAAAAAATATGAATAAAGAAGCAATACTCAATGCGTTAACTAATTATCATCAGGTTTTGCTTAGTGGCCCTCCAGCTACCTCCAAGTCATACCTTGCAGATAGTTTAAAAGGTGACTTTGACAAATGCACAAAAATTCAATTACATCCTCAGTATATGTATCAAGATTTTATTGGAGGGTACGTTGTAAATAAAACAGAAGTTGAATACAAAAAAGGACTAATTCTAGAAATATTAGAATATCTTGAGAACAACCCTAAACATAAATATTTATTAATTATTGATGAATTCAATAGGGCAAATGTTTCACAAGTTTTTGGAGAAGTACTACAATGTTTGGACAGAAACTATTCGACAGAATTAAGGCTCGATGGAAAGGCTAAACAGATTGCTCTACCACTAAATTTGTACATATTAGCAACAATGAATACTTCTGATAGAACTTTAGGATCTCTAGATCATGCTGTAAAACGAAGATTTTTTAATATCTACTGTTCCCCACAACCAGAGCTATTAATAGATTCTTGCATTACACCTGATGATATATCGTTAAGCGATTTTTTGACAAAAATAAACAAACGATTATTTGAAGTAACAAAGAATAAGGAATTTGCTGTTGGCCAAGCAATCTTTTTTAATGAAAAATTTAAGCAAGATGGAAAATATCACTGGGATATGTCAGAATTGGAAGAGTTGTTTTACGGAAAAATCTATTGGACAATCGAAGATTTTTGTTATAACGACATTTCGAAGATAGAGGATGTACTTGGAACTGCATTAATGCATCAGCCCACAAATGAGCTATTCAAGAGTGCATTTGTAGATTATACAAATTCATGATAGAAAAAATAGTTCAAGAGAATACTCCAGTATTATTGGCTGAAAAGGACCTATCTATTGCTAGGTTGTTATTAAAAAACTACCCGAATCAACCATTTTATGTTAAAAATAATCAATTGATATTTGATTCTTATATAGTTGGAGAATTAAGATTAAAAGATTTATTAATTAAAATTGAACCAAGAAATGCAGCATTAAATCTAAACAATATTTTTCAAATAACAACTTATTTAAGTGCGCAAAATATTAATCCAGAATTTGATATTCCAGAATACGGCTCTAGTATGTCCGGTGGAATGGGTAGTATTGTTAAGAAGTTTATAGAATCAGTTATTAACCTTTTACAATATGGATTGACAGGCTTAATCGAAAATAATCAAAACTATTCAAAGAATATTAAAGGGAGATTAACATTTAAAATGTTTCACCCTTTAGAAGTAGCTTTAAAAGGAGTGAATGTAATTTCAAGTTTACATTCACCTAACACTTCTACTAATCAGATCATTAAGTCAGCGATTCAAAAACTACTAATTATAGAGCTAGATAATGCCAGTAGATCTGAGTTAACATCCTTACTCAGAGATTTTGACAATATTGATAGTTACACAGGTGACATCGGTACTATATCAACTCTTGTTGAAAATTATCAAAGCTCAAACCCTCACTATCCTCTAGTAATAGAGTATTCGTTAATAATTCTAAAAAATTTGAAAATAGAATTTAGAAATGGGAAGCTAGATTCATACGCATTTCTAGTCAACTCTAATGATGTGTTTGAAAAATATGTTTTAAAAATACTAAAAAAAGAATTGGGCAGAAAGGTTGAAAAATTACTTCAACCCCAAAAATATGCCGTAATTCGGAGTTCGGATGGTAGAGAAGGCAATAAGTCATTTTCTCCAGATATTTTAGTTGAATACGATATAGATAATAAAAAATGCCTGGCGGTTTTTGATACTAAAAATAAGGATTTTAACCCAGAGTTAAATAATCTTTCAGAAATAGTCTCATCTCAAGACATCTATCAACTAATTTTTTATTGCATGACGTTAAACACCAAATTGGGTGGACTTATATACCCATCACTTAGTGATCAATCTCCTTTGGAACTCATGGTAAGTACAGACAAAGATTTAAAACTATTTTTAATTTCAATTAATATGAACAGAAGTTTTAAAGATCAAGTTTCAAAACTTATTCAAGAAATAAATAAGTTACTAATCTACGCTTAGACTAGTCCATTTGTGGCGCACTCGTTGCGTAATAATGAATCATTGTCTTTGCAATAGCTTCAATTACTGGAATAGCAACCGAATTACCTAACTGCTTTTTAGCTTGATTATTTGAAACATTAAATTTGAACCAATCTGGAAAGCCTTGAAGTTTTCTACACTCATCTACTGATAATTTTCGTTTTAAATCCCAAAGTTTTGGTTCTCTGGCGGCAATTATCGCTGGTGCATAACTTTTTAAACTAACATAATATGCCTCTTGTATCTGAGTTTTAGCAAAGTCACCCACATGGAACCTTAAAGTATTATCTGGTTTCAAGAATGAATAAACCCCATGCTTACCTTTCTTTGTGCTAGGCTCATATTTAGAACTATCATGTTTTACCCTGATATCAGTTGACTTGAAGTGAAAATCAATTCTATCTATTTCAAACTGTGAAAGTTTCAAACTTGGGTCATTATTATTAACATCAACTATATCGGCAAGGGTTGACCCTTTCTTATTTCCTATTGGAAATTTAAAATCTATATTTTTATCAAATCCAACACAATACCATCGTTCTCGTTTCTGTGGTACTCCGAAGTCATGACTATTAATTATTTTCCAATGAATTGAATAGCCTAATTTAATTAATGAATCTTCAATAATTTTTAAGGTTTCTCCTTTATTATGAGATTTTAGCCCCTTAACATTCTCGAGTAAAAACATTTTCGGTTTTTTTGCTTTAATTATTCGGATGATGTCGAAAAATAATGTACCACGTGTTTTATCCTCGAAACCTTTAAGTCTACCCGAATAGCTGAACGGTTGGCAGGGAAATCCTCCTGTCAAAATGTCGAAATCAGGAATAGAGTTAGCATCAATCTTAGAAATATCTCCTGCTGGTTCTTCATTAAAATTCTGCTTATATACAAGTTGGCAATATTTGTCTATGTCTGATGAAAACACACACCTAGCTCCGCTTTTTTCAAATGCAATCCTATTTCCACCAATGCCTGCAAACAAATCAATAAAACTATAAGATGGATATTTCATTTTATTCATAACAATTATGATATTACTAATATAACTAGTATTAACCAAAGAATAAACGAAGTAAATAGTCAAATTGAAGTAAGCAAATATTGCTACTATTTGATCTATTCGTTTCTAGTTGACACTTACTCCTGATGAGGGGTAATGTGATGTGGTAAATATTTGGATGTAATGAAAGTTAAGAATGTTAAATAGGAGGTTTATGCAATTCCAAATTGCAAAAAATAGAGGGTGATGAAAAGCTCACCACCCTCCATCCAATCTGATCTTACAATTTGATTGTGACGTACATATTAATATTCTGCAAGTGAGCGTGGGTATATAGGAAAATATATGACTAAATGTCCAAAGTGTGATGGATACTATTTCAAGGTTGAGGAAATCGTCCCAGCAGGATCAAGTTACAAGTTGATTGCAGTGCAATGTTCTAGCTGCAATACACCTATTGGAGTGATGGATTACTTCAATAGTGGTGCAAAATTGGCAAACCTAGAGGAACAAGTTGGCAACTTAATTACTATGGTAGGTCAAATAAACAGTAGTGTTGAGAATATCCAATACAAATTATCTACAAATAGATAGAGGAGAAATTACTATGGCAAAAAACGCCAATAAACCTTGGTCACCAGGTCAGGTGACACAATTAAGATCGTTAGCACGAGGAAATACGCCAACACGCGTAATCGGGTTAAAGATGGGACGTAGCGAAGGATCAATCCAATCCGAGGCTAGTAAAGTAGGTATTTCTCTAAAACCAACGAACCAGTTGCCATACGGTAAAAAGTAAGGATTAAATGAGCAAGTCGCCTCTCTGCTTAAAAGTGGGGAGGCGATCTCATTCATGAAAGCAAAATATCTCAAACTAGTTTTTTCAATTCTTCCCAGATTCTCACCATCGCAAAAGTATCGAGCTCACAGTACTGCAGTAATGCTCCAGCTATTGCTTGCTTTTTCACCCCAAAGTTTTTCCCTTCCATATTCACCATCTCCCACCAAGCAGTCATTGCCTGATCTCCCTTGTTGATAGTCAAATCTCTATATGAGAGCTCCGGCACCATTACCGGCAAAACCTTTTTTATCGTATATCTACCACCAAAGTCTGGGTGGAGATAATATCCTTTAGACACTACATCCATCAGATCAAAGATACGCTGATTAACATCAAGTAAAAACTCGCTATACTCATGAAACATTTTTGACATCTCTTTGTTACGACCTCCCTCAAATGTGTCGTTCCACACAATTATGCTACCCGTATCCCCAATTACCTTGCGCATCGCCTTTACTGCATCTAAAGCAGGATCACCAGTCTTCATTGCTAGATGCTCAAAGTGAGTATATTCCGCTCCCTCCGATTCCAGTACATGGAGTGAAAACTGAAAGACCATCTTTTGATATGGTTTATGTCCTTTGTATAGTGGCATGGCTTCGTCATAAGTTTCATAGTCTAGGAAATAAAGAGGGTAAGTAAGCCCTTGTAGTAGGCTTGTAACCGTTGGTTTGTCTAAATACGGAGTCTTGCTCAGCATCACATCCATATGCTTCTGTTGATTAGGGGTAAGAGGATAATCAAGTGGTAGGTCAGAAAGGGCTAAAATATGTTGATCATCAAGTGCTCTGCGTTTTTTTATAGACATGTTCGGAATGTTGTATATTGACGGGTTTGGTAAGCCTGGGTGACAAAGCTCAGGACAAGGACAAGTACTTGGATTTAAACAATTTAGTATTTTGTCATGACTATCAGATTTCATAACTGACAATGCATCTCTCATTTTTGCCTCTATATCTCCAGTGATTTCTCTCACCTCATCAGTCACATTTGGGACCGAAAATAGCTGCTCAATGTCTAATTCATCACCGCGTACGTACTTGTCGTTCAATAGCACCAGGTTAACTGATCCTAGTGTCACATTGTCCCCAATCACAATCGACTGGAATGTGGCGTCAGGTAGGTGATCCTTCTTTGTACTAGTAGAGCTCTTGATCTCATATAAATGGTAAGTATCAGAGTCTAGATCATGAATAATGCCATCAGCTCTAGATTCATACTCTCCTGACTTATACGTAGGCTGCCAAAGTAGTTCAGCATGTTTATATTTAGGAAGGATATATTTGGTTAAGTATTCTTTAGCTACTTTCTCGACAGCATATCCTTGCTGCATCAAGTGTTGATCGTAGGTAGAAGGAGTGACGTGAAGTAGATCATGACTATGTGCCCATAAATGAAGTGGAGCATCCAGATATAGCATGAAGTCAGATTTTGTAAGCATAAAGTGTATTATAGCTGACTAGTACCAGACTGGTACAATTACTCTATGCTTTATCTCCCCACAGTCACAGGCAAACTCAAAGGCACTAAGCTGGAAGTAAATGTATCAGTAGACGGCTCATTGTTTCCTTCACGACATGAGTGGCTCACTCTAGCATCAGATAAATATCTGGCCAAGCATCCGGAATTATCAAGAAAAGATGTTTTATCTTATTATCTCTGGCTTATCAGGGACAAAGACTATGTCATCTTTACATTTGGGGATAATGAATGGAACTATATCCAGTTTACAAAAGAGGAAGAGAACTTGATTCTAGATTTCCCATACAACAACATATTTGGCAACAGACGACTACAAATTGATAGGGTAGAGCTAATCCTGAAACATTACGGATTTGATCGTTTTATTACACCACTCACATTAAACACGCTCCATTATGATGACTATATCTTCGGGAAAATAGTAGCTCTTGAGGCATCATTTGGCAGTAAGCGCAATGACCTAGCGATTGAGGTAATGCTATCTATAGTAACTGAAGTCTTCCACCTATCACCTGATTGTGAGTGGTCAGTTAAGCTAGGGAGTCATAGAGAGTAATATGCAAAACCCATGGATCAATTTACCAATTACTGATCCATAT
>JBGAUR010000080.1:0-2306 GCA_044228545.1 Minisyncoccia bacterium
GAGACTACGATAGAGTAGAATATACAAAAACTTATGCTCCATGTCTTGATAAACAATTCTCAACAATAGAGAGATTGGAGTTTTGGGAAGAATTTAATAAAAAAACTTAAATTAAGCGGAAGGATAGCAAAAATGAATCAAAAAGAGATTAAAAGAATTCTATTACTTGAAGGCGAAGAGCTAGAACCCAGTGCTGAAGAAATAAAATTAAAAAATACTGAACATAATTTAAAAGCTGCCTTAAGGAGTCAAAAATGAAAAAATATTTATATATTTTTGTTACTTTACTTCTCGCAACTTCTGCACTAGCTGCTAATTATAAACAGTTTACTAATGGATATACTCAGAGTATTTTCAAAATACTCAACTGGGTTCCATTTATTTCAGCCATAATTGTCTTAAATGTATGCACTAAAGAAAAAACTGCTAAAAGATTTCTATTAGAAATAGTTACAGCTATAGTGTTCTGGGTAATAATATATTCCATTGGAATTATATATATTTAGAAAATTCTAAAAAAATTTATTAAAAAATAAACAGAAAGGATAAGAAATGGAAAGATTAATGTTTATCGTCTTTAGTTTCGGTTTTGTCGGAACACTACTTGGGTGTCTTAATATGCTGTCAGATGAAGGAAGATGGGTAGTTGTGGGGATATTCGCTCTCTTTTTGCTTTTGACAACCATATGGAAAGCAAAGCGAAAAGGAATAATACCCTTAGCCATAACCATCGCAGTTATTCTGACTACACAAAGCTCTTCAAAAGCTCAAACATTCGAAGAGCTACAAACACTCAGTAACCAGAATTCTACGGTTCTCAAAGAAATACAGCCTGGAGAATCGGGCCAATATGGAGCTATAACCATATCGCAAGATGAAGGATCTGCAGGAAGCTGGATAGAAGTATTTAGTCCTGAATATCATTTCAGTGGCTATAAAGAATTAATCACCGGTATTCAGGGAAGCAAATCAGCTTCTCCAACAGTTTCAATTGGTAAAATTAATCCCAATATATCCGTACTACTTATTCAAACATACACAGACGGATACATTACAGGAGAAAAAAAACTCTATTTAGTTGATTCAGTCAATAATAGTTCTCAGGAATTATTTATTCCGGGACGTATTGTTAAAGTCTTTGAAAAAGAAGGTATTCTCTTCATAGACTCGCAAGTCGGAGGATATTATATTAAAAGCTACACACAAATATATACTACTCTGGTTTTAAAAGGTAAAACGATTATCTCTACTTCTTATCAAAAAGTAATTGTGCCCGACTCAAAATAAAAAATAGTATTTGATCCAACCGTTAATTGACATTAACAAAGTCAGTTAGCGGTTTTTTATTACAAACTATGTTTATACATGCACCACTACTTTGTATGTCATATCACGTATTACCTATTCTCATCCCCGATCCCGGGTCAAACCCAGGATAAACTTGGTCGAGATCTTTTTCTTTTTTCTGTCATCCCTGTCTCTGCCTTCGCAGGGATAAACTCCGGCGGGGATCTAGCCTAGATTATTTAGAAAAGGTTTCTCACCAAGTCCATATTATTCCTCTCTATATTTTATCTATGCCACCTTTTGAAAAAAGGTGGCACCAAAAAATAAGCCTAGAGAAAATGTAATACAGGTATCGTTCATTCAAGAAGCCTCACTTAAACTCCTCATCCTCACTATAATGAGGACTCGTCAAACAGTACGCTCGGCCACATTCTTGAATTCACTCACCTGTTAATTACATTTTCTAAGGCTTGTTACATACAATACAAATACTCTGTCATCCCCGACTCGGTCGGGGATCTCGTGAATAATAGAAAAAACAAATTTTAACCAGATCCCCGTATACGCCTGCCTGCCGGCAGGCAGGCGGGGATAACTCAGGAAGGTCAGGGATGATAGAGTAGAATCTTTAATGGTAAAAAATACCTTAACTGGGTCCCAGCTTACGCTGGGATGACATATAAAAAAACGACCCTTAGAGAAGAGTCGTGTTTTTTAAAATAATTCGGCGAATCTATAATTTCAGATTAGCTAGGAGCACAAGCAGCATTGCCTGCACCAGTGTTAGCAGCAGTAGCATCACCAAAGCCTGGACCTGGAGTTGCTGTGTCTAATTTACTACCACATTCAGCAGGTGGATTATTAAAAGCTCCACAGATAGTTGCTAAGAAAGCTGCTGGAGAACGTTCGGATTCAACTTGCTTACCATTAATAACCAAAGTTGGGGAACCTTGAACACCATACTTAACATTTTCTGCTTCATGAATTGCAAATGGAGGGAAACTTCCGTTTGTCCACTT
>JBGAUR010000080.1:2316-2593 GCA_044228545.1 Minisyncoccia bacterium
CACTTTGTTTTGTCATTAAACGTTTCTGTGACTTTAAATTCTTTATCAGTTGCAGAAATACAGCTTTGAACTTTTGCAGTATTAACCCCAGATGATGTCATACAAGCACCTGAATTACCATCCTTCAAGAAACACTTCAAGAAACCAACATACTTTGATGGATCTTCTTTATCAATACAGTATTGAACCAAGTTATCATTCTTTTCAATATCTTGGTGCATGATATAGTTTACAAACTTAATTTTGATATTAGCTTTATCCTTTAATGTTTCCATAA
>JBGAUR010000081.1:0-2479 GCA_044228545.1 Minisyncoccia bacterium
TTTCTCGATAATCCTTATATAGAAAAGATAGATACGGCCCTTCTTCAGAACTAATTAAAGAAGCAAGTCTATATACTGTAAAAATAGCGAGAAAAATTTTAATTATTTTTCCCATTATTCATCTGCCCAATTTGCCAATAATTCTTCCATAAACAAAACTGCACCCTTACGATTTCTATTAGCCATTTCAGCTTTGTAAACCTCTACCCATTGCTCTTTGGTCAATTTAAGAGCTTTAATTTCTTCTACATTTAAATTAGTCGGATTAGGATATTTTTGTATTACCTCTTGAACAGACTCAAGAGTTTGCACAGGAACTGGCTCCAAAATCTGCTCTACTGCAGTTAAAGAGCCTCCAACTTGAGCGACACTATTAGAATTTATTTCGACAACCTGAACGGGCTTTTGGATAGATTCTGATTTATTAGCAGTTTCAACTTCTCGATAAAGCCATTTGCCCGTAGAACGATCTCGTTTACTGAGAAAACCAGTTTTACTTTCTCGACTACCTATGTCCTGTTGCGCCACCCAACCTCTAGGACGATCTTTACCAAATGAATACTTGGCATTTGTCACATCCCCAGAAATGGTAAACATCATCTGTTCGCCAAGATATTCGATTTTTACCATACCTTGCGCTCCGATCAATGAATTTTCCACTGAAGAACTCCTTGTCACTAATGTTGAATTAATACCGACATTTTTACGTGAGTTACCACCCTTGCCACAGCAAGCCATAGGTCTGTACCCCTTATAAATTTCTGGAAAAATATCCATAATCTTTGCAAGAAAATGTTCACGATGAGTTTCAGTCGTGTTATATTCGGTACGATTTTGACCTTCTCTACGGTAAAGATAGCCAAAATTCTTTACTCGAACACCACACCACCCGTAAATTCCAAGTGCAATATTAAATGCCCAATCTTCTCGACCATCTCCCATTGCCGCAGGATAACCACCTACCTCAATCCAGGCTTCTTTAGGAAACATGATTCCAGCATGAACTTGATTTTTCCAAATCAATTTTTCAAAATCATAATCTTCAATTTGCCATTTTTTTACACGACCATGCTCGTTAACAATCCAAACATCATCATAGACAAAAGAATGGGGATTTTCCTCACAAGCTCTTACTAATTTTTCTAAACTATCTGATTCCCGCATATCATCTGCAGAGAGAAACGTAATATATTTTCCAACTGCTCTTTGGATACCAAAATTAAGAGCTTGTGCTGTTCCAACATTTTTTTGTAAATGATAAGCTCGAATACCTTTTGCCTGATCGACAACTTTTTCAATGAACTCCATCGAGTTATCTGTACTAGCATCGTCTACAATAATCACTTCAAAACTCTGAAATGTCTGACCTGGCATCTCACCTAAAGAAGTATTACCACCTACCAAGCTGCTAATACAATCAGGCAGATAACGACCATAATTATAACAAGGCACAATGACGCTAAGTAAAGGAGGAGTCCGTATAAACCAGGACTCATTTTTTGGTTCTTTTTCGAGAAGATTTTTGATACTGCTACCAAATCTCTCCGTCGCTGGCCGTTCATGAACGAATCCTGGCACTTTCTCTAAAGGTAAAATTTTAAAATTATTTCTTGCTACTCGCCACTGATACTCAGCCGTACTTCCCCACAATGGATAATCTCGTTCGTTGAGCAATCCCACTCGGTCAAGTGCGTCGCGACGTAAAAACATAAAAGTGCCGTGAATATAACCAAAATTACCGAATGCAGGATGTGTCCCATGAATACGTTCTCCGATCATGGCATATTGATCACGTTCTCTTTCCAGCATCGTCAACCATTGTACACTTTCAAACCAAGTATCTTGGTTGAGAACTAGAACATCTGTATCACAAGCCTCAATCCCCCGATTTACTGAGCCTGTAAAATAGCGTTTTCTCTCTGAACGCATTGTAGTAATATCCCAACCTGGCTTGACAGGTGGATATAAAAAATCTTCACTTACATCATCAACAATAATAATAGGAATTTCTTGTGGAATAGAATCAATTAATTTATCTAGAGTTGCTTGACCGTTATAAAAAGGGATCACAATCGTTAAGTTATATAAATTTTTTACCACTTAGTTATGTCCTCATTAAAATTTTTCCAACCCAATCTTTTATATTCTTCCCACCCACGTCGCTTATGGCCGCTACGACTCATCACATGCACATAAGGATCGAACAAACTACCTGTATCTATAATTGTAAGATGTGGATATAAATTATGCAATCGAGATACTAAAGTAGGAGAAGCCCCTTGTCCTGCTGACAGTAAAATCGTGTCTGGATTTTTCTTACTGATTCGGTAGAAGATTTCTTCTTGTAACTCGTCAACTTCTTCAAACGCAGCAGTAGGATGGCAATAAACACGATCTACAATAGGAAACCCTTTTAAAAGACCTAAATGTTCTGCTCCAACAACGAGTGACTTTCTTCTTCTCAGACATTCAATAAAAG
>JBGAUR010000082.1:0-1070 GCA_044228545.1 Minisyncoccia bacterium
CTGAATATCATACTTTGTCGCTCTATGGACAATTTGTTGTATCGAATGATTACACTGAATAATGGACAAAAAGCTATGACTGCAAGACATCAGATTGAAATATTGGCAGATAAAATATACCGCTTCAAGTTTGACGATTTTCCGATTGACCTCCAAACTGAGAAGGCTACTGGGCCACGGCAAGAGACGTTGGTTGTTTTCAAGAAAGCAGATATAGTAAAGGCTTATGTTGCATTTCTCAGCGAGTCAACCAATATTGATAATCAAAAGATTATCGAAGAGAAGATGGATGAGCTTATAGCCGACAATATATTAGATTCGAATATAACAGAAGATGACCTTGAGTTTCTTGATGTTGTCAATTTGATCAACAAGCTGATTAGTGAAGAGTCTTTGCTTGAGTGGTTTAATGTAAACAATAATTTAATTGGATTTACTGCTGGTATTCGTAAATCTTATGAGTACATGAAAAAAATTCAACCTAAAGAATTTTTAGATTCGATCAAAGTCTTTGAAAAAGCTTTTTCTGGTTTTGATGTTTCCAAAATAAAACTAGGACAATTCAGGAGAAAAAATGTTGCTTATTTTATAAGTAATTATTCTAAACTCTATCTTCAAGAAGAAAATGAATTACTTAATACGTTATCTGTAGCAGAATAAGACTATGCCTAACCCACAACGTTTTTTTCCTGAAGAGCCTTTTAGTGAAAGATCTGCTAGCGCTCTACCAAGGTCTCTGCAGCTCGGCGGATTTCCAATAAACTATAGAGCACAAGTAATAAGGCTATTGACGGGAACTTTGGACATCAGATGTCAACTCACAAATGAGTTAATAGAACAAAGAAGTAATTACTCAAAAATAGTATTTTTTACTAATACAAGACTTTCTACTAAAACTCTAAGCTCCTCTTTAGCTCCTATAACTTTAAACCGCTTAGGAAAACATCTTTTAAAAAACCAAGCGAAACACTTAAATCTTTATAAGGAACTTTTCCATGAATTTTCCAATTATTTTTATGAATCTAAAATGCAACAGCCTACCAAGGCCTTTTTACATCTTTATCGAATAA
>JBGAUR010000082.1:1080-2442 GCA_044228545.1 Minisyncoccia bacterium
GGCATCGAAAACGAATGATTACGAAGGAACTTTTAGAAAACTGCGTGAATATTTTAGTGATCCTAAACGTGGAGAATTAGGTGTTTTTAGGATGTTCATCAGCGATTTCATGGATACGACATTTTTAAACTCTCACTTGACCTTAAATATTTCATCAGTACACCCCGATTGGCAAATAAGATATTATGAATCTATTCTCAAAGCAATTAATCACATTAAAGGAAACGCAGTGAGTTTAACCCCTTACAGCCAAATCACTATTGAGGCTGAAATCATGTTAGATTTAGCTATAACGATAAGAAATAAATATTTTCATTTCCTATCAGGAGATAAGAGTAATTTCGACTCAGAGAATATCCCGGATTCGAACGAATTTTTTATGTTAATTAATGAGCCTTTAGCCAATTGGCTAGCAATAATTCTGTTTGAGCTTATAGAATATGAAATCTTGTAAATGCCTAATTTTTGGTTCCTAGTTCTTGAAGTCATTCCCCAAAACTCTTTAGGGTATCTACGTAGATTATAAGTCTACACACTTTGAATAACATGCTTGGGTTCCTTGTGATGCACCTCCTGACTAGCGCCAAATATCAAGGACTTCCGAAGCCAACGCCTCGGAAGTCCTTATTACTTATTACCTTTTACCTGCTTCCCAAAGTGTTGCGCGAGCGGTGACTGTGAAAACTGTGGAAACATAAAACTTGGTTATGTAAAGTCGTAACTTTTCAGACTGGCCAGCGACTACTATATGTATCCAGATCAATGGATCGAATCTGCCTGTCTTTTCAGGCCGTTCCATGGAGTTGTTCTTATGTCACACTCATCACCTGTCAATATCTATGTGCTGGGGAGCGGTTCCCTGTTGGATGAGGGCATTACCAATATGCTGAACCTCCAGCCGCAATTGAACGTAACCAAAATCCCATACATAGACGATGCCAGATTGCACGATCTCGCCAATTTGGAACATCCGTATACGATCTTGATCAACGAGTTCGATGTGCGTGATATCACACGGATTGTCATTTTGCTCTTTTCGGCCCCGTCCGCTTTTGCCAGACGCGTGATCGTTATCCGCGACAGGAACAGCAAACTGGATGTGTACGACAAGCCCACGGCGCAAGTCCCTACGGCGAACTACAAGAGGAAGTCTGTTGTGGTAAAGACAAAACAGGAGTTTATCGATCTTGCGCTCAGGGCTTCCTGATCATTCTGAATAACTAACATACTCTTCTTGCTCAAGCCGCCGAGAGCGTAGGTCTAACGAATAAAAAACTTCCAAGATGTTTGGTCTTGGAAGTTTTTTATATTTAGCGCTCGGACAGCAAGCTGTCCGACTCCAGAAGAAACCCTGTTACGAAT
>JBGAUR010000083.1:0-2419 GCA_044228545.1 Minisyncoccia bacterium
GCCCGCCCGCCGCGCCTGCGGAAGGCGGCAACGGCAAAGCAGAAACCAAGCCCCGGCCGAAGTTACAGATAGTAAAATAGCCTCTCACCGTGTCGGCATAGCTCAGATGGTAGAGCAGCTGATTTGTAATCAGAAGGTCCCGAGTTCGATTCTTGGTGTCGGCACCATAAAAACAATGAGTTAAAAATAAAATATTTGAAGTGTCTGATTCATGTAGACGCTATGTAGACAGTAAATCAGATATAAGAAGTAGATAAATTTACGCTAAATAAGCTGGAACTGAGTCGGTAAAATTTGTAATCTGAATGTCTCAAATCGGATTATTACCATTGATCCATTGAGATCAATAAGTTATATGCTATAAGAAATACATTAAGCTATTTGCAATAGAATATGTAATTTTCAAATATCATTATAATTAAACAATGACATATCTAACTCTTTCGATTCATCAAGATTGTATAGAGACTGAATTTGCGAGAGAAACATATTCTGACCTCCATAGCTGGGGTGTCTTACTTTTATGACATTCTCACTTTTAAAAACTCGAACTGCCGTTTTTTGAGCTTCATTACCAATTGCTATTATTTTCTTAGGTTTTAGAAAATCGATTAGCAAAACTAGTAGTGCTTCTCCGGCAATTCTCTCCTTCGAATTATGGGCTCGATTACTAAAAGGATCTCCCACCTCATAAGGATGCAAAGGAAAAACATTCCAAAGAAAAACAGGGCTTGATATCAGTGAAAGAATACTCCAAATTACCGCGGCTGTTCTTTCTGGAATTGCTTCACCTTTGGTAAGTCTGTCAACTTCAATCCCCCATCTTTTTGCATGATGATAAAGATGTACATCATCAGTTAAAGCTAAGCCCGTACGCCTACCGCCTCTGTATCCTAAATCTCTTCCGATCCATATAGAGTCAATCTCAACCTTATTCGCAGCTTCCAGCATCCTTTCAAGCAAAATTCTCCTCTTTTGAGGAGCATCTAGAAAATCATATACATCGCAACGATCAGAGTATGGATTGAACGTGTTTTCAAATGACAAATTACATAGCTCTTTAACAAATGATTCAGCTTTCATTTTCTTTTCCAAAGGGGCGAAAACTAATCTGCCTTTTTGCCCTGTCACCTATTACTATTCCGCCATTATTTTTCCTAACATCCCTGAAAACTGAATACCCCTGGATGATCGCATCCTCCCACAGTTTTAATGGACATTTTTCAACTTCATAACCATGAACAAATTTTTGAATAGTCTTCAAGACATCGAGAGATATACTATTATGCCCTTCGAAATAATCGAGACCTTTCGAATACGCAAAAAGCCAAGCGGTTAAACCTTCCTCAACAACAATAGCTCTTCCTCCGTCCTGTGTTTCATCAAATATCGGATTACTTTTTCTTTTTTGTTTAATCAATGCTCTAAATGTTGGTGACCAATGAAGAACTGCAGCATAAGCAAGGTGAAAAACATCATGGAAACGATATCCATCCGGGTCATGTATATTATCAGTCAGCGGTGAACCAATAAAAACCCCTCTCCACTTTAAGTGACATTGACCGCTCTTTCTTTGAAGAATATGAATTTCAAAGGCTCGAGGAAGTTGTTCTTCTTCAGAAAATGCAGCGTCAAAATCGGGTAAAGATTCTGCGTCAGGAATAGAAAATCTACCAAGTGCCTTAATTAAATTTCCTTTAACTATTCTGGCAAAAGCAAGGTCTGTTGATTGAACAGCCTGAAGGTATAATCGCGCAAATTCAACTAAATTATCTCTAAAATCAATTGAATTCTTATTCACTTTAAGTAGTTTAGCAGCTGAAACTCCCAATTCAATTAGAGTTGCATCTAAAGATTCAATTTCAGGAAAGGATATTATCTGTGAAATAGGTGACTTCTCATGATCATTCGCTGAAATTACTTTAACATGCGCTTGATCTACTGCAGATTCAAATATATCTCCAAGTTTTACCTCTAAACGTCGACATAACGCTGAAAAATACCAAAGAGCATCACCGAACTCTTCTTCAACTGCGTCTCTATAGCCCACATAAGCTATTTTCTCCCGGTGATATTTCTTTGAAGCAGACATAATACTTCCCACTTCTCCATAAAGTCCCAAAATAATTGGGATTATTTCTTCTGGGCGAAATCTATCAGTCTTAACTATTATCCTTTCATATTCTTGAAGTGGAATGGAACCATTCATTTCTTTCAAATTATTTAGCTTAATAATTTTCATGGTGCCTTATACCAATTAAGCGATCCCTTGCCGTATGTTCACTCTGTTTCAACTAGCGCAATAAAAAAGCTTCGCGTCCATCACGCTATTTTTTGATAAAAAAGAGTACGAATATATCTTAATCTAAAACTTCACAGTTGAAATGAACACCTATATAACATCTTTCTTAAATAGTCG
>JBGAUR010000084.1:0-2399 GCA_044228545.1 Minisyncoccia bacterium
AGGAACTATGCAACAGTATACAACATCGCAAATAACTACGGCTATTTACTGTTGGATTCAAGGAGGGGCATTGCCATGAAAAGGATAATATTATTTTACCTCGCTGTATTTATTTTAAACTTAGAAGCAACTGAGATAAAAGGAGACCATTTAACTGTAACCGCCGGGAAAATTATTTTTATAAGTGAAGCTCCACAGGAAACAATCAAGGGCGTTGGAAAGCAAATCTCTGGTGATGTTCACTTCAAAGAGAAGAAGGTTAATATTTCAATTGATCTTACTGATTGGAAAACAAACAGCCGACTCCAAACTTCTCATCTGCATGAAAATTATTTAGAGACAGAAAAATTTCCGAAGGCGATATTTGAAGGAGTCATTCAGTCTTATGATTCTAAATCCGGAGAAGCTGTAGTGATAGGTTCAATTAGTTTACACGGCGTTATCCGCAAAGATGTGAGCATCAAAGGGAATGTAACCGCTACTGACTCAGGCTATTCTCTTGTCTGTGAATTTTCTATTAACTTAAAGGATTTTTCTATTCAAGTTCCAAAATTACTGATTCTCAAAGTGAGTGAAATCGTGAAACTAGAAGTCAAGTTAGATTTAAAATCTGTAAAATAAAAAGGCAATCAATCAATGAAAAATTTTAATTATAAACTAATTTCAGGTATACTCATATTATCTGCTACTTCCTTATTGGCGCAAGCGCAACCAAAGTCAGCCTTTATGGGCTCTAGTTTAATTAATATGCCAACGACCGAAGATGTAGGTAAGGACAATCTAGATTTTCGTTTCAATCATAGATTTGCAAATGGAAAAGCAACATCTGCTACATTCGGTGGGTTAGATGGAGGGGCTAATACACAGTTGTCTCTTGATTATGGGATTACTGAAAAATGGAGTGCAGGAATTGCTAGAACTTCAGCTTTCCAAACGTATGAGGCGAGGACAAAGTATAGGATTTTGACTCAAGATGATTCTATGCCTTTTAGCCTGAGTTTTTTTGGCGTTGTAGGTCAGGAGACATCGAAGCAAGCAATTAAGTATGACAATTACATTAATCCTCCTTCAGTAGGGAATTACATCAATTTGCCGTCTCCGGCGGTCTCGCAAATTGATACATTTATTCGACAGGAAGGAAATGAATATGAATTGAGTGATACAGATAAGCGAAGTTTTCTGGCATCCTTTTTGATCTCTCGCCGATTCACGGATCGTATTTCGTTACAGGTATCACCTATGTTCGTGCACAGAAATTTTATCAAGAGTCAATTAGGAAATGATAGAACCGGCGTAGATATTGGCGGTAGAATAAAATTATTCAAACGAGTTGATCTAACCTTTGAAGCCATCTTTACTCCCAAACGAGATTACCAGGGAGCGAGCTATTATACAGAGGATCGGTATACGAAATATCCAGGTTTGAATACGTTAACCGGCACAGAGATCAATCAACAGTATAATAATTCCCAGGGTATTCAATATGCGGCTATTCGAAATATACTGCTAGATAAACCGGTTTCTTATTATTATGTGCCGTTTAGTTTAGGGGTTGATATAGAAACAGGCGGACATGTGTTTCAACTTTTTGTCACCAATATGAGAACGATTGCCCACACCCAACTACTCCGCGGTGCTGATTATGACTATAAAAAAGGGGATTGGACATTTGGTTTTAATATTCACAGGTATTTCTCTTTTGCAAAGGATATTGAATAAATGAAATTTTTTAAATCAAAATTAAATCTTCATATCACAGAGCTTTCTTTACCTGTTTTTTTTGGAATGCTCAGTCATACATTGATTCAAGTGAGTGATACGATAATGGTTGGGAAGCTCGGCTCGGAAGCGATTGCCTCGGCAGGACTTGGCGGCATCGCATATTTTACAATTCTTTCTTTTTTGATGAATGGTTCTGTAGGCATACAAATATTAACCGCTCGCAGGTATGGAGAAAAAAATGAAATAGAAATTGGTAAGATAGGAATTAGCGTTTTATATTTCTCCCTTGTTGCTGGATTTGTTTTTTCAGTTCTGGGATATTACTTATCTCACTGGGTAATCGCTCTTATCTCCAATGATCCGAATATAATCCAAAGTGCATCTTCCTATCTAGCTTATCGATTTCTGGGAACCATATTTTTCTTTCCTATCTTTGCACTTCGAGGTTTTATGGATGGTCTAGGACATACTTATCTAGGGATGATTGCCGCTTTTAGTTCGACATTCTCTAATATTTTTATGAACTGGGTATTGATTTACGGCAACTTAGGATTTACCGCTCTAGGTGTGGACGGGGCTGCCATTGCCTCTGCTCTTTCAGGAATTCCTGCTATGCTAATTCTAGTAGTTTATCTTTTCAAAAAGGATATTGCTTATTATTTAAAACAGTCCCATTT
>JBGAUR010000085.1:0-2215 GCA_044228545.1 Minisyncoccia bacterium
ACAAAGTACCTCAATGCTTCCTAAATCCTCAACGGCAGAAAGGCGTTTAACCACCACATGCTTTTTAGCCAAAGCAAGAGACCCTTTAGAAAATGAAAGCGCCGAAACAACTGGCAAAGTCTCTGGAATAACACTAACTGCAAGAGCAATTGAGAAAAGAACTATGTCCACGAAATTTGTCCTATTACCAGCCCCTTTTACAAGAAAATTAATAACGAGAACCAGGGCAAGCGTTGCGAGAATTATTTTTAAAATCCATCTGCTTAATTTTGAAATACCTTTTTCAAATGTACTTATTCCTTCGCTTTCGGCAGTCAACTTTGTAATGCCACCTATTTGTGTATCTTTTCCTGTAGCTACAATTATTCCCACACCCTTGCCTTGCATAATCGTTGTACCGGAAAAACCCATATTTATAGCTTCGTGTATTCCAGAAATATGTTGCTTTTTTAAAACTACTGAGGTTTTAGAAACAGGTATTGATTCTCCTGTTAGAACTGATTCATCAATCAATAAATTATCTGTACGGATGAAACGAATATCAGCAGGAATTATATTTCCTGGTTCGAGTATACAAATATCACCTGGTACTATTTCCTCGTTTTTTATTAACATCTCAATTCCTTTTCTTAAAACTCGTGTGTGATCCACTAAAAATTTTTTTAGTAACTCTACCGACTTTTGTGAATTATATTCTTGAATAAACCCCAAAACTGCCCCTATCAGAACAAAAGAGGTGATAAAAATACTATCTATTGTTTCCCCAAGATACAGAGCGAGAAGTGAAGCAAAAATAAGAATATAAACAAATGGTGAAGCAAACTGTCGAAACAATATCTGCCACCATCTTATTTCTTTGACTGAAATTTTATTTAATCCGTATTTTTTAAGATTTACTGCTACTTGTGCTTCAGTCAGACCATTTGCATGACTACCAAAATCTTTGTAAATGACCGATATAGTTTGCGAGGTATAAGAATTTGATGCCATTTGATTTATTATAAATAAGGGTAAAGGTTTTTTGCTTCGCTGTAATGTTTTTCAAAAAAATCAGCATGCAATTGAGTTACTAAAATTTTTATGGAATCTGTCGTGTCTCCTTCTTTTACAATTCTATCTTTGTTTGATGTAATATAATCATTCATAATTGAATCTAATGCTGAGCTAAAAGTAATTTGCTGTTTTCTTGCGCGAGTTATGGCTTCGTGCACTCTAGCTTGTATCTCAGTAGGATGAGTTGCATGACCTCGAAATGTACGACTTGCATGCTCTGCTCCCTCATAGCTTTTTGGTGCAACCGCAGATTGGTGCACATGAGTATATTCATGAGTAACGAGACTGGAAAGCGTTTCAAGTGAGGCAGAAGCATCTGTTAAATTTCCCTCTACTTTAGACCAAGTGCCTACTGATTCTCCGCCTCCGCCTCCATCGTGCGTTATTTGATTATTTCCTCGGTTAAGGACAATTTGGATTTTTACCTTTTTAAGGGCCTGCCAAAGAGTATTGCTTTCCAGGGGAACTTCTTCAGTACTAACATTTTGCCCATCAATAAATAACTTCTTAATAAATGTCTTTACATCTTTTTTTTCTATAACGACCCGAAGTTCTTGCTGTTTCTCTGTAAGAGTTGGAACGACTGCTACGACACTTTTTTCTATACTACTTAAAACTGGCTGAACTTCGTGTTGAACATCAAAATAGTCTAAGGAAAAATCATCTCTTGTTTCAAGATTTGCCCCTTTTTGAACTTCTATATTTTGTGTAAGTAGAGATTTTCCAATAACGCCTCTGACTAATTTCCCAACTTTAGTGATCGCGCGGTCCATATTCCTAAGATGAAGGTCAGGATTAACAATCGTGGCTCTAGTTTCTCGATTTCTATAAAAAGCTCTAACTATTTCAAGCTGAGCAGCATCGAAGTCGTTAATACTTATACCTTCAAGAAGGGTGAGTGGTGCAGTTTCAACTAATCCTAGCTTTTCTCTGATTTGTCTTATCTTTTCCTCATCTTCAGGCGAAATACCAGGGGATTTAATAACAGATGCAGCATGATCTTTTGGGGCCGAATATTCTACGACAGGTTTCGAGGAATATTCAGTATTCTCATTTAATTGTGGTGGTTTATCAAATTTCATATATTATTTCAACAACTCCGAAGAATTAACTCCTATTGCCTCTGCTAATTTTTCAAGCGTAGAAAGCGTAGGATTCATCC
>JBGAUR010000086.1:0-2082 GCA_044228545.1 Minisyncoccia bacterium
GCAACTGGAAAAGTATTTTCAAAATATTTTATGCATAATGAACACCTAATGGTTGACGGTACTAAGATGGCTAAATCTGCTGGGAATTTCTATACCCTTCGAGATTTGATAGATAAAGGTGTGGATCCTATAGCCTTTAGACTCTGGATTTATACTGCTCACTACCGAACCAAAACTAATTTTACATTAGATGCTGTCAATGGAAGCCAAATAGCTCTAAAGAGGCTTTATGAATCTTTTAAGGGGATTATAAATGTAAGTACTGGTAACATTGCTCAGAGCTATAAAGAGAGGTTGATTGAATACATGGATGATGATTTAGATACCCCAAAAGCACTTGCTTTGTTTTGGGAATTGGTGCACAACCCCGATATTAAAGTTGAAGATAAAAAAGCCACTATGCTTGATTTTGATAAAATCTTTGGGTTTGGATTAGAAAGTATAAAAGAGGATAAAATTCCAGATGAAATCAATGCACTGGTTGAAGAGCGTGAGCAAGCAAGGATAAATAAAGATTGGGCAAAGAGTGATGAGATGCGCGACAAAATAAAATCTTTAGGTTACGAAGTTAAAGATGTGGATGGAGGAAGTAAAATCTCAAAATTATAAAACCCCATTATGGGGTTTTATTTTTTAATAGCATCTAATTCAAAATGGAAGTTTGATCCTTTACCCATACCTTCTGAATCAACATCGATAGTACCTTTATGAGCTTCCATTATTTCTTTAGCTAAGTATAATCCCAAACCTGAACCACCAGTATTCATTCTAGATCCTTCCCCTCTTGAGAATTTTTGGAATAAGGTAGCTTTAATTTCAGGAGTCATTCCCATTCCTGTATCTTTGACTGAAAATACAACTTTACTATCTATTCTTTTTACTGAGACATTAATACTTCCCTCTTTTGTATATTTTATAGAGTTATCAATTAGATTTAGTACCACTTGGCGGAGTTTTTCTTTGTCTCCATTTACCATACAATCTTCGTCTTTATCTGCTTGAAAATCAAGTTTTAGTCCTTTCTTTTCAGCACTTATTGATAAATCTTTAGACATATCTCTTGCAATTTCAACTAAGCTAAAATCTTCCATGACAAATTTCATTCCACCTTGTTCAATTTTTGAAACATTTAGAAGATCTTCTACAACTTTGGTTAGATTCATAGTTGATTGGAAAACACGCTCGATTGCTTCTTTCGCTTTCTCATTGAGCTCACCAAAGTCACCTTCAAGTACCATCGAGGTGTAACCTTTTATAGCTGTAAGTGGAGAGCGAAGTTGATGTGAAGCAAGGGAAAGAAACTCGGTTTTTAATTTATCTAAATCTTTCAGTTTATCATTTGCGTTTTCTAATTTTATATTTGACTCTTCAAGTTTCAATCTTAGAACTTCAAGTCTTTCTCTTTGTTCAACTTCACGTTTTACAGATTTTATAAGGAAATTACCTAATATAATAACCAACAATAAAGTTATACC
The DNA here is from genome assembly GCA_044228545.1 of Minisyncoccia bacterium. Taxonomy (GTDB): domain Bacteria; phylum Patescibacteriota; class Minisyncoccia; order Phycocordibacterales; family UBA9973; genus UBA8515. The sequence continues at coordinate 1,476 of JBGAUR010000086.1, forward strand.
TATTAATATATAATTGATTATAATTGTAGTAAATAAAAATTGAGACCCTATGAGAATAGCTAATCCCCACACGAGTGCTCTAGTAGCTAATAATTTGATATTAAAAGTTTGATATTTAACGATAATGTAAGTCAACAAACTCACAAACACTGGCATTCCAAAAAGTCCATATTGTGCAACAAGCCAATTATCTGTAAAACTTCCAATTATATTTCCAAATGAAAAAGCAACCAAAAATAAAGATATTCCTACAGTGAAGTACATAATCTCTTTTGATCTACTATTTTTAAACCCATTATATTTGTAGAGTAATTTTATAATCCATATTGAAATAAAAATCTCAATAATATAACTTAGATAGATAATTAATTGGGATTCTACAGCAAAACAATCTTTTAAAGTTATTCCAGAAATATTATATTGTGTAGGTACTATAACCAATACTGGTATAAGCAATATAGTTAAGAATAAGATAACTCTGTTTGTTAACTTCTCTTCCCCTACATATACCTTGACCAAATAAAGTGCAAATAAAAATATAGCTATTTCTGTCATGATCTGTAACGACCAGAAGAATAAAACAACCCCAGGGTCATTTGTAGCCCAT
>JBGAUR010000087.1:0-2021 GCA_044228545.1 Minisyncoccia bacterium
CCAATCGAGGAAACAATTCGTGGTTTTAATATGATCATTGATGGTGAGTTGGATAGATACCCTGAAGCAGCATTCAACCTAAAAGGAAAAATCGAAGAGGTCATCACTGCAGGTGAGAAGATGCTTGCAGATGCAGCAGCAAATGCCTAATATATAAACTAAAGACAATCATTATGAATTTGATCGTATTGACTCCTGAAAAGGAAATATATAATGGTAAAGTGACATCTGTCAAGGTTCCCGGTATCAACGGATCCTTTGAGATATTAAACAACCACGCACCTATAGTAGCAGCGTTGGGTACAGGAGATATCAGGATTCTTGATGAAAAAGGAGAGAAGATTCATTTCGCTATAAAAAAAGGATTTATTGAAGTATTAAAAAATGAAGTTTCTTTATTGGTACAAGGTATCAAATAGTGATTCTTAACTAAGAAAATTTTAAAGGCCTAGTATTTTGTTTAAGTATTAGGCCTTTTTTTATTTTTTTGAATGAATAGTCCTGAAATAAGTTGACACAAAAGTTGACTTATACAATGAAACAAAGAGTTGGGAAAGAAAAAAGGAGGACTCAAAAAGACTATAGCTTGGCCTTCAAATTACAAGTTGTAGATGAAGTTGAAAAAGGGCTAATGACTTACAAAGAGTCACAAAGGCATTATGGGATACAAGGAAGGAGTACAGTTTTGGTTTGGTTGAGAAAACATGGTACCTTTGACTGGACAAGTAAAACACCCATGAAGAAGAAATCGCCACCACGTAGTCAAATATCACAGTTGGAAGCCAAGATCAAGCGACTGGAAGCTGAAAAGGAAATATTAAATACAGCGATAGATATAGCTGACGAGATGTTTAATACCAATATTAGAAAAAAGTGTTTGCCCCTGTCGTTGAAAGGTTCAAAAACACAGGGGCCAGACGAAGAACCGACCAAGTAGCGAAAGTACTAGGATATAGCAGGCAATATTATTATAAAATAAGAAATTCAGAAGTAAATAAGAGTGCATCAGAAGAGAAGATTAAAGAATTAGTTCAAAGTGAACGAAAGGTACTTTCAAGAATTGGAACTCGCAAGCTTCATTACAAATTAAGAGATGAATTTATCGCCCAAGAGATAAAATGTGGTCGAGATAAATTGTTTAAACACATGCGTCAATGGAGCATGCAAATCCAACCTAAACGGAGATATGTACAAACAACAAATTCAAAACATTGGCTAAGAAAGTATCCTAATTTGACAAAAGGGATAGGGCTGGATCACGCTGATCAACTATGGGTTAGCGACATAACGTATATAAAAACACAGGAGGGAAACTGTTACGTAAATATGGTAACAGACGCATATAGTAAGAAAATAATGGGATATACAATAAGTGATAATATGGAAACCCAAAGTGTGATAGGAGCATATAAAATGGCATTAAAAAATAAAGTCAATAAATCTATAGAAACGATACATCACTCAGATCGGGGACTTCAATATTGCAGTAAAGAATACATAGAGTTATCATTAAACAACAACTGCAAAATTAGTATGACAGAAAATGGAGATCCATACGAAAATGCATTGGCAGAAAGAATGAACAGAACCATCAAAGAAGAGTTTGGATTAGGTGTCACCATAAAGAGCAAACTTATGGCAAAACTTCTAATGGACGAAGCAGTATTACTCTATAATGAGTATAGACCGCATTTGTCATTGAACTATAAAACACCAAATGAAGTTTATAAAAAATCCCTGACAACAACATGTGAAGCCAGGGATAATTAATTTTTTTAATCCGTCAACTAATTTTAGGACGATACAGAATAAAAAATTTTAATATATGAAGATTAACTATATATTTGCACTGAATTTAAAATTTATTAACAAAAAAAATTTAGTTTATGATTAAGAAGTTTATGTTAACAATGGCAGTTGTGTTTGCATTTGTATTTTCTATGCAAGCTCAGTTAGACGTTTCTCTCAATCCACTTGGACTTTTGTTTGGTAGTTATGATGTGTCTGTCGAAAAGGGTATT
>JBGAUR010000088.1:0-1995 GCA_044228545.1 Minisyncoccia bacterium
ATAGGAGAGATAATTTGTCCATAATTTGAATAATCAAATACAAGCTCGGTATTTGATAAATTTTTAGATTTAACTTCTTTCAAGATAAGCTCAGCTAGCGGATGTCCGGGGCGGTAAATATGTGCATTATCAATATTTTTTCCTATCTTGTATGGGCCTTCTTCAATATTCTCATTTGGAAATGGATTTTCATTAAGTTTAAAAGAATATTCGCCATCCGCATAAGTAGCCTTGTCTCCAAGGTAATACTGAGAAATATCCCAAAGCCATTTCTCGTATGTCTCTAGATAGGATTTACTTTCTTTTAGATTCATCTTTAATTTTTCATGAACATCGGAATCAAAATTTTCCAAAAGTTTTTCCTTTGCACCACGCATACCTTCTTGGATAGAGCTATCCATTTCTGTCTGCAAGTTATCAAAGGCTTTATTTATTTCTTCCTCTGTTCGGCATGATTGGTAAATACCGGCAATTCGTTTTTCAAAATCAACACCAGACTCTATACTTCCCAGCACTTCATCACTCGCACCAAATACCCCCTTAAAAAGTTGGAATTTTTGATCTAGAAGTTCGTAAACGCGTTGATCAGCTGCGTTCTTTCGATTAACAAAATTCACGACAACTACATCATGCTTTTGACCATATCGGTGACAGCGTCCAATTCTTTGTTCAATTCTCTGTGGGTTCCAAGGAAGGTCATAGTTAATAACGAGTGAACAGAATTGTAGATTGATACCTTCGGCAGCGGCTTCCGTAGCAATCATAATTTCTGCATCTGATTTAAAATAATCAACAAGTGCCGAACGAAGATCCGCAGATTTTGAACCGGTGATTTTGTCACTATCTTTGTTATTATTTACCCATTCTGCATAAATCTGTTTTGACTTCTCATCATTGTTAGAGCCATTAAATAAAAGAATTTTCCCTTCATAACCATTTTCTGAAAGTAATTTCCAAATATAATCTTGGGTGATTCTGGACTCTGTAAAAATAACAGCTTTTTTATTTGCACCCAGATTTGCAGTCATTTCAAAACCTTTTTCAAGAGCAATAAGCAGAGATTCTCCTTTGGAGTTTTTAAAAATAGATTTTGCTAAGTCCCTGAATTTTTCAAGATCAACCTTTTCTTGCTGAATCTTTGGAATATCTTCTACTGTGTATTTCTTTTTCTTTTTTCCATCCTCTTCATCAGCGTCTTCCTCCTCGTCATCGATCCACTCATCTGTAGTATCTGCGAGAGCTTCATAATTTTCTGCCAACCCTAAAGGAAGTTCATCGTTAATAATTACTGATTCTTTTTTTACCTCTTCTTCGAGTTTTTCCAATTTATAGACAAGTCCATTTAATGTGCTAGCAATAGCAAAAGACGATGAAGCGAGGAGTTTACGCAAAATAAGTGTCATCAACTGTCGTTGACTAAAAGGAAGAGCGTAAAGTTTTGGTCTCTGAAGATATTCTGAAATACCTTCATATAATTCTATTTCTTGATCTGTAGGTATATAGTCCTGAGTAATTGGTTTGCGGTCACGATAATTAATGTATTCTAAAACTTGTCTCCGTAACGTACGCATACATACTGGCTTTAATCTGTTACGAAGATCAGCGAACATCTCTTGCTTAGGTTCTACTAAACCTAGCTCGCTTTCATATATATCTTGTTCGCGGGACACTTTTGCGTAGTTAGCTTTAAAACTATTAAGGTCTCCAAAAATGTGGTCGTCAATAATACTTACGAGACCGTATAGCTCAAGTAGTGAGTTCTGTAATGGTGTCGCAGTAAGAAGTAGCTTTGGATATTCCTGAATTGCGTCTTTTATTTCACGAGCAATTTTATTACTTGTTTTATACACATTTCGCAAACGATGAGCTTCATCTATAACAACTAAATCAAACTTTGTTTGCTTTATATAGGGGGATTTAGATTTTGCAAAATGATATGAACAGATTACAATAACATTTTCTTGGTTAAGAGGATTTAGATTTCCATCTTTTACT
>JBGAUR010000089.1:0-1924 GCA_044228545.1 Minisyncoccia bacterium
ATAAAGTCTATTAGGTCTGTAAAGCGATGTTACCGACTACTGATAACCGACAACTGACAACTCACTTTATCCCCCAACTATAGAGCGTTGTTGGCCAAATTGAGTAGGGATTATCATCTAGTGGGTAGCGCTCGATATAGAGTTCTTTTTTAAAGTTTTTCTGTGCGTATTCGAGTACATCTGTTGGAAGAGATGAGTCATCTACCAAGAGAAAACCTCTCGGGTATGCTTTTATTGCGCGTTTGAGATCGGATAGCTCTCCGATAAATCGAAGTGAAGGCCGATCAGGGATGTTTTTTTCTCCCCGTGTGTTTAATGAGTAATCGGTATGCTGAGCAAGTCCATTTATTCGATCGGATCCATCGATCCACCTAAATAAATATGCTGCAGGGTATGATTGTCCCATGTACCAAAATAATCTATCGTGCCATGTATCAATTACAGCTGTCTTACCTTCTTTGATGAGTCCCTTCCCCTTTATGATGGCGTAGATCTCGTTATAATCAACATTCGATATCTCTCGGAAGTCATGATTTATAGAATAGTAGACCTTCGGTTTCGGTACAAATTTGTGTCCATTGGCAATTATAAGTATAACGATAACTACTCCAGCAAACATCGGCTTAACCAATTTTCTTATACTCACTGCAACTCCAATAAATAGAAATGGAAAAATTGTTATGAGATATCTACTTGAGTATGGAGGCCAAATAAAACAAATAAAGACGAGCTGTAAGCCAATGAAAATTAAAATAGGTCTGACTATACTTCTCTGTTTTTGGAATGCAATCACGAGTCCGGTAAAGCCCAGAAAAGAGATCAGACCATACTCTCTCCAAAGAAATGAATGGTAATACCAAAGGTTGTTCGTTTGAAATAGTCTTCCCAGAATTGAGCTCGTTAGTACATTAACATATCCGAAAAAGATTGCAAAAAGAAGTACGGTGATTCCTGTTATTGTAAGTAGTAGCCATGTTGTTTGACCAGATCCAATCGGACGTTTCAGGCGAATATATAAGGCATCAAGAGCTACTGCAAGCAGTACAAGAATAAAAATTGAGTGTGTGAGTAGCCCTACTACTGCAATTGAAATGAAGGTGGTGATATTTCCAATTGTCAATTTTTTATTTCTGAGTGAGAGGTAATAAGAGATCATCCCAATAGTGAGTAGTGCCTGGAGGGAATACCCTCTTGCTTGTCGTGACCAAACGATGAGAAAGTAAGAGCACGCCGTGAGAAGAGCGGACATCAGCGCGACCCCAGTATCAAAGTAGCGTCTTGCGAGGAAATAAATAGCCAGCGGCACCAATGCTCCAACGACTACAAATGGCAGTCTTGCTGCAAACTCACTCACTCCAAAAAGTGAGAAGCTTAGTGCGATGATGAAATGAGTCATAATATTATTAAGTTCGGGATGGTAGCTACTGGTAAAAAAAGAAAAACCATGATTGAGAATTTGAGTGGCCTGCGAAGCACTACTGAACTCATCGACCCAGAACGGATAAGACTGAGTAATTCCCCTCGCTCTATACGCCAATGAAATTGCAGTGATAAAGAATAAAAAAATAGCCGTTTTAGTTAATTTGATTTTTACTCTAGCGTACATAGCCGTTTACCTTTAATAATTCTCTATCCATTTTATTAAGTTGTTTAAAATATTCGTCATCTAATTCATCCCATCCATCAGTTCTTGAGAGGATCCTGATAGGAACTTTATTGCTCCGTATTGTACTCTTTTTCTGGTCTGAAGTAGAGACTTTCTCAATCCATAATTGATAGATTCCAGGCTTCTTAGTTATGGGAATGGTTAACATAATTTTTTCATTCGTCCACCAGCTTGTTTCCCATTCACCGTCCGAGCTCATAACTCGCGCATTACGATCAGTATTTATGCCAAAATTTGAACCTTTCAATATGAAGTTTA
>JBGAUR010000008.1:0-21105 GCA_044228545.1 Minisyncoccia bacterium
AGTGGATCCAGACGCAAAAAGCTAACCTCAGACCGGAGACCTAGGATGGCATCGATTAAACCGACGGAGAGCGCGATTCTCAACCCTGGCGACCCGATTCGGCCAGAGAAACCCGCCCCATCAAAACTGCTGGCGGGAGTGGTTCTGGTGGAACAGGAGGAGGTGGTGGATCTGGAGGAGGTATGCTATGTCCATTTGGAATAACTGGAACACCGGCAACTTGCGTATTGATAAGTATTCCTACAAATGGTGTTAAAAAAACAAGTAGCTTGACTGTAATAAAAGATTTTCAGAAATTCTTAAATTGGAGCCTAGGTTCAAAGATGGTACCTCTTGTTGTGGATGGTAAATGGGGTAAAAAGACAACAGCTGGCATCAAACTATATCAAAGATTAAATGGTCTAAAAGTTGATGGTTCATTTGGAAGACTTAGTGCTGGCAAAGCAATACTTATACTAAAGAATGCTAACCTATATAGACAGTAGATAAAGTCTAAATAAAAATAACCGGGTATTCCGGTTATTTTTATTTGTGTGCCCAGGAGAGGACTTGAACCTCCAAGGATTGCTCCACTAGTTCCTAAGACTAGCGCGTATACCAATTCCGCCACCTGGGCATGGTATCTACTCTAGCTTATTTTGAATATTTTTTCAATGAGGCCTAGGGCGGAATCGAACCGCCGTATAAAGATTTTGCAGATCTTTGCCTTACCACTTGGCGACTAGGCCGTGAATCAATCCTAACCGTTTAACAATAATTCGTCAATTTTTTGCCTATTCTTTTCACCCTCATCTATCTCTACATTTAAAAATGGAATAGGATTTATCTTTAGATTTTTAGTGATATGTTTTCTAAGCTCACCCAGATTTCTTTTTATAAAACCATAAGCGGCGTTTTCTTTTTCTCGAGGTAGGACACTTATCATAATAGTAGCGTTCTTATTATCAGGAGAAATCAGTACTCTAGTTACAGTAATGAGTGACGTATTAGAAGCCTCACGCTCTATATAAGTTGCTGATAATTCTTTTATATGGTTTGCTATTTTTTCACCTCTAAATTCTTTCTTATCCATATTATTTTATAACCATAATAAAAGCTTCTAATAAGTCACCAGGTGCTACGTCTACTTTTGACTCAACTAGTATTCCGCAGTCAGTTTCTTCCAATATTTCTCTAGCTTTTATTTTATTGGTTTGCAGACCAACAATCTTTCCGCGACCTATTTCAAAATCCCTACGCATTATCCTTACATTACTATTGTCTGTGATTCTTCCTATGATCACCTTACCACCAACTACTTGCTTGTCTTTAGTAGAGCTAAAAGTTTTAAGTATCTTAACAGTACCAATGACTTCTATCTGTTCTTGGCGAGGTCTTCGCTCTTCGATCACTTCTTTTAGTCGATCTACAAGCTTGTAAATTATATCGAATGTCTCAATACTAACTTTTAATTGTTCATTTAAATCACGAGCCCCGTTATCTATCTTTGTATTGAAGCCAAATACTACGGTGTCTTTATTTATACTCGCCATTCTAAGGTCTGACTCATTTATTGCTCCAACACCACCACCGATTATCTTGAAAGATATCTCATCACAATTCAATTTGCTAATTTCTTTTTCAATAGCTTCGATCGTACCAGAAACATCTGTTTTTATAAGAACTGGTATTATTTTTCCAGTTTGATTAGATTTTATGTCTTCGTTTTTTGGTAATGAGTTATCTTTTGTTTCTTTTATATAAGCTTCTGCTTCCTTTTTAGTTTTAAAAGATATAAATTCACTACCAACTTCTGGCATCATATCAAAACCTATTAATTTAATAGGGGAAGAGAAAGAAGCTTCTTTTATATTTTTACCTAAGAAATTTTCTAATATCCTAGTTGTAACTAAAGCATTACCACAGGCAACGAACATCCCAGATTTCAGTGTTCCATTTTTTATAATACCAGTAGCTGATATTCCACGTTTAGGTTCGCGATTAGCCTCTATTATTATTCCAGAAGCTGGAACATCCCTATCACCAGTTAAAGTATGCATCATGGACACCAGCAAAATCATATCTAGAAGTTCGCTCACACCACTTCCATCTTTAGATGATATTGGGACAAACGGTATATCTCCGCCCATACCTTCTAAATATATGCCTTTTTCCACTAAATCCATTTTCACTTTTTCTACATTGGCATTTGGTTTGTCTATTTTATTTATAGCAACTATGTAAGGTATCTTGTTTTCTACAATTGTATTGTATGCCTCAAGAGTTTGAGCCTTAACACTATCCTCGGCCGATACGACTAAAATAGCAATATCTGCTGTAAGGGCACCACGAGCACGCATTTTAGAAAAAGCTTCGTGTCCAGGAGTGTCAAGAAAAGTGATCATTTTATTTTGACCATTTTCATCTTTGTGGTTCACTTCATATGCGCTTATGTGTTGGGTTATACCACCTGCTTCGGCCTCAACAATGTTTGACTTACGAATGTAATCTAGTAAGGTTGATTTACCATGATCAACATGCCCCATGACGACAACGACAGGAGAACGTTCCACAATATGTGATTTTTTAGTTTGAGGGTTCATATTATTTTTTTCTATTTAGACTTCTTTAGTACTTCTTTTTCCTCAGTAGACAGTTCGAATTCTGATTTACCAGATGTTATTGGTTTTGCAAATATACTCATTCTATCTCTAGCATACAGACTTGATATTATAACTCCGTCACCTTCGTCGTTTAAGAATGAGATAGCAAAACTCTGGTTACTACCAGCATCTAGAAAAGGATTAAATCTAACAGTTTCAACTTTACGAATAGATTTATTTAGGCGATTATCTACAGTAATCAAATGCTTATTTATTTCTATTTGAGTGTTTTTTAGATTTTCAACTTGTTTAGAAACATCTACCATCAAACTCTCCAAACTCTCTGCATTTTTGCCCAAGAAAAATCTTCTTAGTCTTCGCTCAACAACAAGTACCCATACTAGAAGGAGTATTATAATACCAGACAATATATAAATTAGGATAGTTAGGTTCATAACTTAGGAGAGTATATATGAATTCTCGTCTTTTTACAATGCTATGATATAGTGATAATGTATATATTCTATGAGTAAAAAAGTAAAAAAAATTATATATTTAGACCATGCTTCTGCAGCCCCGATTGATTTAAACGTTCAAAAATCCATGGACTCTATTCGAAGTTTTTTTGCCAACCCCAGTGCTATACATACAAGTGGGGTAAAAGCTCGAGAATTAGTAGAGAATGGAAGAAATCAGATCGCAAGGCTTATAAACGCTCACCGAGACGAAATTATATTTACTGGCGGAGGGACAGAAAGTGTTGCCCTAGCTATCTTAGGCACAGTGCGCAATTATAATCATAAAAAGATTCCACATATAATTACGACTTCTATTGAACATCCAGCTGTTATTGAGAACTGTAGAATGCTTGAAAAGAATAATCAAGCAGAAGTGACTTACATTGATCCAGACGGGGGTGGACTAATAAATCCAAAAGCCATACGTGATGCCCTAAAAGAAAATACGATACTTGTTTCTATTGCATATGCCAATAATGAGATAGGAACAATACAACCTATAACGGAAATAGCAAAAACTATTCGGCATTTTCGTAAAAATAATAATTCTACCTTCCCAATATTTCACACAGATGCCTGCCAAGCCATGAATTATTTAGAAACTTCAAATATTGAAAAACTAGGAGTTGATCTGATGTCATTTAATAGTTCTAAAATATACGGCCCAAAAGGAATAGGTGCTCTATATAAAAAAAGAAATGTAAGTTTACAACCACTTTATTTTGGAGGGGGACAGGAGTACGGCCTTCGTTCTGGAACTGAGAGTCCGTCTTTGATTACAGGCTTTGCTAAAGCATTAGAAGTAACATCAAAAATAAAAATAAAAGAATCAAAAAGATTAGTTACTATTCGCGATTATGCAATCAGAAAATTATTATCTTTATCAGGTAAAATCGGTGAATATAAGATTATTTTAAATGGTGATCAAAAAAACAGACTTCCAAATAATATAAACATATCTATCTCTGGTATATCAAGCGAACTGCTAGTCATCGAACTTGATGCGAAGGGTATAGAGGTTTCTAGTAAAAGTGCTTGCAAGAGTGAGAGCCCCGATGAATCTTATGTTATATCTAAAATCCGTGAAGCTCAAAATTTAAAATCCGATAGTACTGAGGGTTCTCTGCGTATTACTTTGGGACGAAGTACAAAAAAGCCAGATATTGATAAATTAGTCACTGCTATCTCAAATATTTTAAATAAGTACACCAAGTGGAAATAGATTTGGCAGCTATGCTATAATGGGCTAATGGACATAAAAGAACTAAATAAAACACAATTAATCCTATTAACCTTACTTATAACGTTTATTGTCTCTATTGCTACAGGTATCATCACTGTGTCTATAATGCAGCAAATGCCCAAGAGTGTACCCCAGACAATAAACAATGTTATCCAGCGTACAATAGAAAAAGTTACTACAGTGCAGGCCCCAGCTCCGACTACAGTTGATAAAGATTCTTCAAAAAATTCACTCTCTTTTGGTGACGGTGACGCGATAATATCTATTTATTCACAAGATGCTACTCCAGTTCAATTGCCTGGCAATCCTTCAGTTGAGGAACCAAAGCCACTCGGACAGGGGATCATAATATCGGACATGGGATTGATTTTGATAGACTCTTCAATCTTAACTGAGAAAGAAATATACAAAGTTATTTTAAATAAGACTGATTTTGATGCAACCATCCTAAAAAAGTTTTCAAATGGTTTTGCAATTTTAAAAATTTCTCAGAAAAAGAAAGCTGAAGATACAAAAACAGAAGAGACTAGTCCGAAGATTGACAATAAACAATAATCGTTTTATATATAATATATATGCCACCATTTAATCACTTTACAACTAAAGCAAAGGAGGCTATCAGGAAAGCTCATGAGCTTGCTATTGAGCGTGGTCAAAATCACGTAAATGCTCTTCATCTACTGACAGCATTACTTATCCAAGAGGATTCATTGGTTATATCTATACTTGATCGTATGGATGTGGACACAATGCTCATGACCGATAACTTAATTGAGATGATTGAATCTCCTGAAAATCGTAATACTCTCTCACCTTCATATCAGCTATATCTCACACCCGACCTCGCATCTGCTATTGAAAATTCAAGTAAAGTAGCCTCTAATTTAAAAGATGAATTTGTTTCAACAGAACATTTATTTGTATCTCTTCTTGAGACTCCAGGAGAGGCTCGAGAATTCTTAGGTAAATTTAAAATAGAAAAAGAACAAGTTCTAAGTATCCTTGAATTGTTCAGAAGTGAAAATGTTACAGAATCGAGCTCTGCAAAAAAACCAAAACTACTGGTTAAATTTACTCGCAATCTCACTGATCTTGCAAGAGCCGATAAACTCGACCCAGTTATCGGTCGTGATACAGAGATAATGCGTATGATGCAGATCCTTTCTCGCCGTACCAAGAATAACCCGATACTTATAGGAGAGGCTGGAACTGGTAAAACTGCTGTAGCTGAGGCTCTTGCCCAGAGGATTGCAAAGAACGATGTTCCTGAAAGTTTGCGTGAAAAAGAAATCGTTGCTCTTGATCTAGGACTCCTTTTGGCTGGTACAAAGTACAGAGGTGAGTTTGAAGAGCGACTTCGTGGAATAATGAAAGAAATAGAGAAATCTGATGGAAAAATAATTCTTTTTATTGATGAGATACATACTATTGTTGGTGCAGGTTCTGCAGAAGGGTCACTTGATGCTTCAAACATGCTAAAACCAGCTCTTGCTCGAGGTGAGCTTCGTGCTATTGGTGCAACTACTCTAAAAGAATATCAAAAACACATTGAAAAAGATCCAGCTCTTGCTCGTCGCTTCCAACCCATATTTATCGATGAACCAAGTGGAGATGATGCTATTGCAATATTGCGTGGCCTTAAAGAAAAATATGAATTGTTCCACGGAGTTAGAATCACAGACGATGCTATAATCTCTGCTGTTAATCTTTCAACTCGATATATAACAAATAGGTATCTCCCTGATAAAGCAGTGGACTTAATTGATGAAGCTGCATCTGCACTCCGTATTTCTCTTGAAAACAAGCCACCTATTTTGGAAGATGCTCATAGAAAAATAATGCGTTTTGAGATTGAGAAGGAAGCATTACTCAAAGAAATAGCTCGCGCTTCTGTAAAATCTGAAGAACATAAAGAAGCAAAATCTAGAGTCAAAGATATCGACAAAGAAATTGCTAATCTGAAAGAGAAAACAAAAGAACTTGAATTAAAGTGGAAAAACGAAAAAGAAACAGTCGTTGAGATTCGTTCAATCAAAAAGGATCTCGAAACTCTTCGTCTTGAAGGGGAGAATGCCGAGATGCGTTCAGATCTTGCTCGTGCTGCAGAGATTAGATACGGAGAAATACCTGCTCTTGAAGTAAAGCTTGAATCAAAACTTTCTCGTCTAAAGAAATTACAAAAATCTCGAAGAATTTTAAAAGAAGATATTACAGCAGAAGATGTCGCAGAAGTTGTATCTCGTTGGACAGGTATACCACTTATAAAAATGCTCGAAGAAGAACGTGAGAAACTTGCTCATATGGAAGATGAATTGCGTAAACGAGTTGTTGGACAAGATGAAGCAATTGGGAAAATTTCAAATGTTGTCCGTAGAAGTCGTGCTGGAATCTCAGATCCGAATAAGCCAATTGGTTCATTTATATTCTTGGGTCCAACTGGAGTTGGAAAAACTGAACTTACAAAGGCTCTTGCAGAATTTATGTTCAACGACGATAAAGCTCTTATCCGTGTAGATATGAGTGAGTATATGGAGCGTCATAGTATTTCAAAGCTTATTGGTTCACCGCCAGGGTATGTTGGTTACGACGAATCCGGAAATCTAACTGAGTCTGTTCGCCACCGACCTTATTCAGTGATTCTTTTCGATGAGATAGAAAAAGCTCATCCAGAAGTATTCAACGTTCTCCTTCAAGTACTCGACGAAGGTAGACTCACTGATTCAAAAGGCAGAATTGTAAACTTTAAAAATACTATTATAATTTTGACTTCAAATATTGGTTCAAACTATATTGAAAAAATGGAATCCCTTGGTTTTACAAATAATTCTAAGGCTGATGAGTATAAAGCTACAAAAGAAAAAGAAAAAAAGCTACAAAAGAAAAAGTTCTAGCAAGCCTCAAAGACCACTTCCGACCAGAGTTTTTAAACAGACTAGATGATACTATCGTCTTTGATATCTTATCTATGGATGTGATTCGTCATATTGTAGATATCAAGATAAATGTTGTTCGAGAAAGATTGCTTGGTAAAAATATAGAACTTGAGCTTTCAGAGGATGCTCTTGCATATCTAGCCAAAGAAGGATACAACCCTCATTATGGTGCACGACCATTAGGGCGACTAATTCAGGATAAAATATTGAATCCTATTGCTTCATTTATAATCACGAAAGGTGTAAAGAAAGGTGACATAGTGATAGTTGGGATGAAGGGCGATGAACTTTCAATTGAGATGAAAAAGAAAAAAATAAAATCAAATATAAAAGTTTCCAAACCATCACCCTATAACAAATAACAAAAAACTCCCGACAGGGAGTTTTTTGTTATTATTGTGCGCCGGGGAGGATTCGAACCTCCGTAGGCCGAAGCCGACAGATTTACAGTCTGTTGTAATTGACCACTCTACCACCGACGCAATAGAGGGAGTATACACGGTTTTATTTAATTTTTCAACCAAATCAAAACGTGCTAAAATAGCTTTATGTCACAGCTATATAGTAATTCAATTTTCTGGGTTGATGTTGAAAAAGTTAAACCCAATCCCTTCCAACCACGTCGAGAATTCGATGAAGCTCGCCTTCGAGATCTTTCAGATTCAATTCGCCAATATGGAGTTCTGCAACCCCTTACAGTATCACGTATAGAAGTTATGAAGGAAGATGGTGGGATTGCTGTTGAATACGAACTCATTGCCGGGGAGCGACGTTTAAGAGCATCAAAGCTTGCGGGACTTGAACAAGTTCCTGTTATTATCCGTGTAGGCGATGATAATATGGCCAAGCTCGAGCTTGCAATAATTGAGAATCTTCAAAGAGAAGATCTAAATCCTGTCGAACGTGCTCGTGCGTTTTTTCGTTTTGTTGAAGAATTTAACTTTACTCACGGACAGATTGGTCAAAAAGTAGGCAAGAGTCGTGAGCATGTATCAAATACATTACGTTTACTTGCACTACCACAAGAAATACTAGATGCTCTGTCTGAAGGGAAGATAAACGAAGGGCATACTCGTCCAATACTCATGCTGTCTGATAGACCAGAGGAGCAAATGGTACTCTTTAAAGAGATAATGTGGAAGAAGATGACTGTTCGTGATGCTGAAAAGTATGCACGTAGGATAGCCGTAGATCGAATTCGTAAAAAAGAATATTTGCCTGATCCAGAAATTGCAGAAATGGAAGATAAGTTACAAGAGACTCTTGGAACTAGAGTCCATATTGACCGTAGAGAAAATGGTGGACAGATCACGATAGATTTCTTTTCAAATGACGATTTACACATGATACTAGACCTTATTAAATCCAACCAAGGCAAAAGCCCAGATGAGATGATGGAAAGATTTATTGCAAGTCGTTCTACTGATCAAGAAGGAGAGAGTAATCCAGTTATTTTAGATAAAGAAGAAATAGCAATGCTAGATGACCAAACACCTGAAGAAAAAGTCCAAGCTGAGGAAGATTTAGATCTCTACAATATTAAAAACTTTTCAATCTAGCTTTTTCCAAACGAAAGGAATTTTGAGAGTAAGCTATTAGCTTTTAAATAGTTATTTATATGTTTTCTTGCGAGTCCTGTTTTTGCATGATCTAGCCATTTGGAAGATGGATTCGTATTTTTATTGACTTGAATTTCAACAATATCATTTGTATGTAGCTTTGTATGAAGTGCTACGTTTTTACCATTTATTTTTGCGCTTTGAGCATGGTTGCCTATGTCAGTATGTATTGCATATGCGAAATCTATTACACTTGAATCTTCTGGGAGGTCTATAATATCTCCTTTTGGAGTAAATACGAAAACTCTATCTTTAAAGAAGTCCATTTTTATATTTTTTAAGAATTCTTCAGGTGATTCTTTTTTGCTCTCAGATTCAATATTCAAATTACGAAGCTGGTTTATCCAGTCAAACTGCTCGAGATCAATATTTTTACTCTCTTTCTTTTCTTTATATGCAAAGTGGGCTGCGACTCCGTACTCAGCTTCACGGTGCATCTCATATGTTCTAATCTGTATTTCGACTATTCCACCAGTACCAGTGAAAACAGTAGTATGTAGACTTCTATAACCGTTAATTTTAGGAGTTGCTATGTAATCCTTAAATCGGTTCGGTAATGGAGTCCACTCTCCATGTATAAGTCCTAAAACGTGGTAACAATCAGCTACAGACTCAACTATTACTCGGAGAGCTAGGATATCGTATACTTTACTTATATCCATATCGTATTTTTTTAGTTTTCTCCAAAGAGAGTATAAGTGTTTTTGTCTGTAGTCTACATGAGTATTTTTTATTTTATCTTTTTTTAGTTTTTCTATAAGTGCATCTTTGACTTCAAACAAATATTTTTCTTCAACTTCTTTTTTACTAATTAAAAGTTCTCTCACTTCTTCATATTCTTTTGGATAGGCAAATTTAAAAGCTGCGTCTTCAAGTCGGCCCTTAAGTTTACCCATCGACAGACGGTTAGCAAGGGGAGCGTATACTTCAAGTGTTTCAAGGGCAATACGTTTTTGTTTGTCCGGCCGTACGTGTTCAAGTGTCTCAATGTTATGTAATCTATCGGCGAGTTTAATAACAAGAACTCTTAGATCTTCAGTCATAGACACAAAAAATCTTCTCAAGTTCTCAACATTTCTCTCGATCCCTTTGTATTTTACTGTACCTAGTTTGGTGACTCCTTTAACAAGAGAAACTATTTCCTGATTAAACTCTTTAGTAAGTTCCTCTTCGGTAGTTTTAGTATCCTCAAGGACGTCGTGTAAAAATCCAGCAGTAATAACTGTAGGACCCATACCAAGATCTGCTAGGTTTTTAGCGGTTTTAAACACATGTACAAAATATGGTTCTCCGCTTTTACGAAGTTGCCCATCGTGAGCTTTTTGTGCAAATTTATAAGCCTTTTCTAAGAGTGTCTTACCCCGAGCTGTGATATCTGGAATAGCTTGAAATATATCGTTTATATTAGGCATATACGTAAGTATAGCCTAAGGGAGAAGTTTCTGGAAGTTCTTTTATTTTTTATTTGATTTTACATTCTCGCCAGTTTTGTGAGGATTGTGCATTTTACACATTTTATTGCTACAACGTTCAGGAATTGTTTTTGTCCCTTCCATCATTAGTGATTGGCATAATGGGCAGATATTTCCTGTAGGTTTTGCCTTTATAGCATTTTTACAATCTGGATAGTTGCTACATGAGTAGAATATCCCAAATCGTCCACGACGTTCCATCATTTTTCCTTTACCGCAAACTGGGCAAGTTACGTCTGTCATTTTCTTTTTCATTTCTTCCTCGTCTTGTTTTATAAATTTACATTTAGGATATCGTGAGCATGATATAAAAGTCCCTGTGCCATCGCGTCTCTCGCGAACCACAAGTTTCCCTCCACCGGATTTGCCTTTTTTTTCTCCACAAAGAGGACACATTTCACCAGTTTCCTTCGGGCCTTCTAGCACATTACCTTCTATTGTACGTGCTCCATCACAATCTGGATATTTTGAACAAGAGTAGAATTTACCATTACGAGCAAGTTTAATGATCATAGAAGATTTACATTTTGGACAAAGCATATCTTCTGGAGCGTCTCCCATGTTTGTTGCTTTAGCCAATTTATCTTTTTCTTTTAATTCTTTTTTAAATGGGGTGTAAAAATCCTTCAAAGTTTTTACATATTCGCGTTCACCGCGAGATATCTCATCGAGCTCGTCTTCCATTTCTGCAGTAAACGTATCACTAATATATTCAGCAAAGTTTTGCTCTAAGAAACTCGAAACCACATCCCCAGTATCAGTAGGGAAAAGAGTTCGGCCTTCCTTGTTCACATAACCACGCTCTTCAATGGTACGCATGATAGATGCATAAGTACTAGGTCTGCCTATACCACGAGCCTCGAGTTCTTTGACAAGTCCTGCTTCCGTATATCTGTTTGGAGGCTCAGTAAATTTTTCAGTATCTTTCAATTCTAGTAGTTTTAATTCTTCTCCAATATCTACAAGTGGAAGTTCAACATCATCTCCGCGTGC
The DNA here is from genome assembly GCA_044228545.1 of Minisyncoccia bacterium. Lineage (GTDB taxonomy): Bacteria > Patescibacteriota > Minisyncoccia > Phycocordibacterales > UBA9973 > UBA8515. The sequence continues at coordinate 11,361 of JBGAUR010000008.1, forward strand.
TTCTGTTTCGCATGCAAGCCAACCTAGAGAAATTACGCGTGAACCATTTGCGACAAAGTCGGGAATAGCATCCCCTTTTATATTTGCTGTTATCTTGGTTTTCATTAATTTAGCATCTACCATCTGTGAAGATACTGTACGCTCCCAGATTAGCCTATATAGTCTTTTTTGTTCATCAGTAGATCCTTCATTCATTGAGTCCACATGTGTTGGACGAATAGCTTCGTGAGCTTCCTGAGCATTTTTTGATTTTGTTTTGTATGCTCTAGGTTCTGCTTGGTCTTTACCGTACTTTTTTTCTACAACTTTAACTATTTGAGTTTGAGCTTGAGTTGAAAGATTTGTACTATCAGTACGCATGTAAGTAATAAATCCTTGCTCATATAACTTTTGAGCTACTTGCATTGTGCGAGATGGGGAAAATCCCAGTCTTGTACTTGCTGTTTGTTGAAGGGTAGAAGTTGTAAATGGTGCACGAGGACTTCTTTTTTGTTCAGATGTTTTTAGATCTTTAACAAACCACTTTTCTTTATTACCAAGTGATAATATTTTTTCTACTATTTTCCTATCACGAGGTTCCTCAGTACAAGAGAGTGTTAGTTTTTCTTTTTTCTTGGTCTCAAAAAGACCTTCAAGTACCCAGTATTGCTCTGGGACAAAGGCTCTAATTTCACGTTCACGTTCCATGATTATACGAAGAGCAGGGGATTGGACACGCCCAGCCGATAGTCCATAGCGAACCTTCTTCCAAATTATTCCCGATAAATCATACCCAACCAATCGATCAAGAACTCTACGAGCCTCTTGGGCTTTAACTAAGTTGTCGTCAATATTTCGAGGTTCTTTTAGAGCCTCCTCTACAGCTTCTTTTGTTATTTCATGAAAGGTAACACGTTTTATTTTCCCTTTTATTTTTTTATCTCCATCTAAAATTTCTTTCAAGTGCCAAGATATAGCTTCACCTTCACGGTCCGGGTCGGTTGCGAGCATTATTTCCGAAGCTTTTTCTGCTAAGTGTTTAAGTTCACTCACTACTTTTTCTTTTCCTTTTGATATTTCATAATTTGGGACAAATCCCGCTTCTATATCTATAGCTTGCTTATTTGATTTCGGTAAATCTCTTATATGTCCAATCGATGCACGTACAGTGAAAGCACCATCGAGATATTTCTCAATAGTTTTTGCTTTAGATGGCGATTCCACAATCAATAATTTCATTATGATTCTATTAGTAACACCAATTAATTTTTTTTGCAAATTATGCCAACCTAATTTCTCCCAATTCTTCTTTGATTAATTCTTTTATTTCCATTATTGAAAGAAGCGCACTTGCTCTAGATGTTTCCATACCTGAAGCTCTGATTAATTCATCGCGCTCCATTGGTTCATTTAAAAGCGCAATAATTTTTAATTCATCTTTCCCACATTCTTTATATTTATCAGATGGATTTTCTTTTATTTTATTTACCTCAAATCCTAGTGCTTCTAGTAATTCTTCGCTCGTTGCTATCGGAGTAGCCCCCTGCCTTATTAGTTTATTTGTACCAGACGAAGTGTTTGAAAATATTTGCCCTGGAACAGCTAAAACATCACGATTATAGTCTAATGCCATCCTAGCTGTGATGAGTGTTCCAGATTTTTCTGCTGCTTCAATTACGAGTGTCGCTTTGGATATTCCAGCCATGAGTCGATTTCTCTGAGGAAAAGTATAAAGTTCCGCTTTCATTGTTGGAGGGAATTCAGACAACATACAACCACCATTTCGAACTATATCAGAAGCTAAGTTTGCATTACTTCTTGGATATAGAACTTTATTATCGAGCCCAGATCCTGGCATGGCAAGAGTTATCAACCCAGCAGACAATGCTGCTTTATGAGCAATAGAGTCTATACCAAGAGCAAGACCAGATACTATAACAATAGGATAACCTTTTAATCCTTTTATTAATTTCTCACAAGCATCTTTTCCATAAGATGTATGTTTCCTCGAACCTACTACTGCAAGATATATATAGTCAGGCGGAGGTAAGGTTCCGCGCATGTAGAGCTCTTTTGGTGGTTGCGGTATCTCTCTCAAAGCGCTTGGAAAATTTTCTGGTTTTAATTTTGTAATCAAATCCATAAATTATGTATTTGTCTATTCTATCATTTTTTTATATACTGGAGCCATATGTTAGACATCAAATTCATCAGAGAAAATAAGGATATAGTAAAAGAAGGTGCAAAGAAAAAGCACATTGACGTTGATGTAGACGCTCTAATAGATCTTGACGACAAAAGGCTAAAATTATTGTTGGAAGTTGAGAATTTGCGCGCTGAACAAAACAAGGCTAGCCAATCTATGGGTAGTAATATTGATCAGGCTGCTCGTGCACAAATAATAAAAGAAATGGCTCTTATAAAAGAGGAGCTTAAAAATAAAGAAGAAAAACTTCGTGACATAATTAAAGAGTGGCAAACCCTAATGGTTCAAATTCCTAACGTTCCCGATATGTCAGTGCCAGAAGGTGCAACTGACGAAGAAAATGCTGAAATAAAATCTTGGGGTGAAAAACCTGTATTCAACTTTACTCCTCGCGATCATGTGACATTACTTGAGATGCACGACATGGTTGATTTCGAGAGAGGAGTTAAAGTTTCTGGATTTCGAGGTTATTTTATGAAGAATGAAGGAGCTCAGTTATTCTTTGCACTATGGAATTATTTCTATAATTATTTTATTGAAAAAGGCTACACTCCTATGATTGTTCCATCGCTTGTGCGGAAAGAATCATTTTTTGGTACTGGATTTTTACCCCAAAGCGAGGAAGATCTTTATAAAGTAGGTGAGAATGAATATCTAGCTGGGACTGCAGAAGTCGCAACTATGGGTTACTATATGGATGAAATTTTGGATAAGACTTCACTTCCTAAAAAGTTTATATCTTTTTCACCTTGTTTTCGAGCTGAAGCAGGGAAGCATGGTGCTGATACAAAAGGTATAATACGTGTTCATGAATTTTTCAAAATTGAGCAGGTACTACTATGTGAAGCAAATCATGAAGAGAGTGTAAAATTCCATGAAGAGATTACTGCTCACGTTGAGCACCTTATGCAAGAGCTAGAAGTACCTTATAGAGTTGTAGTTAACTGCGGTGGCGACCTTGGTCTTGGTCAAGTAAAAAAATACGATATCGAAGCTTGGATGCCTTCACAAAATAAATACCGAGAGACACACTCTTCTTCTTATTTCCATGATTTTCAGACTAGAAGACTTAACATTAGATATAAAGATGATGACGGAAAGATAAGATATGTACATTCACTAAACAACACGGCTTGCGCGACATCTCGCCTCCCTGCTGCTATAATTGAGAACTTTCAACAAGAAGATGGAAGTATAAAAATTCCTAAAGTGCTACAAAAATATTTAGGTAAAGATGTAATTAACTAGTTTTAACTATGAAAGATATTTTGACATCACCGCGCATAGAAGATATGAAGCGCAAATCTCGTGCAAGGAGAATCAGGTTATCTATATTAGTATTCATACTTTTCGTATCTCTCGTCTACGCGCTAGGCTATTTTTCTTCAAATTCGGGTGTCACTATAAATAAAATAGTTGTAACAGGAACTCGTATTATAAATTCAGGAGACATTGAAGAACTTGTCAGCAAGAATATATCCGGTAAGTATTTTAAACTTTTCGATAAGAAAAATATTTTTATCTATCCGAAGAAAGGAGTATATAAAGATCTAATACAAAATTTTACTCGAATAGATAAATTATCTATTTATCGTGATAATCTAAATACTCTACATATAGATATTTCTGAGCGCTCAGGGACTGCGCTTTATTGTGGTAATGATGTTCCAGAAGTAGAGTCAGAAGTTGGAGAGAATTGTTACTTTGTAAATGATGATGGTTATATATTTGATAGGGCACCGTATTTCTCTGGCAATATCTATTTTAAATACTATACGCCTGTTTCGTATAAAGATGATGCGCTGGGTCAGCAAGTTTTACCAAAAGAAGTATTCCACTCCCACGTGCGTTTTGTAGAAGGAGTTACTAAATTTAAATTTAGACCAACTCATTTAGTCATAGACAAAGAGGGTACTAGCTCCATTTATCTCGATCACGATCCATTAGGAACTACTCCTAAGATAATCTTTAAGAGTGATGACAATCTAGAAGAGGTGCTGGAAAACCTGTCCTTATCAATGTCTAAAGATTCGTTTGCAAGTGAGATAAATTCAAAGTATACTACGCTCCTATATCTAGACATGAGATTTAAAAATAAAGTCTTATATAAGTTTCAGTAATTAAATAACATAAAACAAAATTTTTATCCGTGTCGGAGCCCCCGGAGAGAGGGTAAAGCGGGAAAAATTTTGTTTTATGTTATTATGCCTCCATGAGTAGTTTCTGGGAAAAATTACCAACACCGTTTTTTGTTCTGGCTCCAATGGCAGATGTTACAGATGCCGCTTTTCGTCGTATTATCTGTAAATATGGTAAACCAGATGTGACTTGGACAGAATTCGTGTCTGCTGATGGCCTTGCGAGCGCTGGAAGAGAAGTCTTAAAATACGACCTCATGTATACTGAAGGCGAAAGACCGATAGTCGCTCAACTTTTTTCTGCTCATCCAGATAAGATGCGCGAAGCTTCTAAGTTAGCCGCAGAGCTTGGCTTTGATGGTATTGATATAAACATGGGTTGTACAGATAGATCAATTGAAAAACAGGGCGCAGGCGCAGCGATGATAAAGAATCCAAAATCTGCAGGTTTAATAATCCAAGCAGTGAAAGATGGAATAAAAGATGCTGGGCGTGATATCCCTGTGTCAGTAAAAACTCGTGTGGGTTACAATAAAATTCAAATAGATGAGTGGATCCCTTTTCTACTTTCTCAAGATATTGCAGCACTTACAATCCATGCTCGTACTAGGAAAGAAATGTCGCTCGTTCCAGCAAGATGGGAACATGTCAAAGAAGTTGTAGAGATTAGAAATAAAATGGGCTTAAAAACTAAAATTATTGGCAATGGTGATGCTCGTGATATTAATCATGCAAAAGAATTAGCAAAAGAAACAGGTTGTGATGGCGTAATGTTAGGTCGTGCAATATTTGGCAACCCTTGGCTCTTTTCAAAACTCCGCTCGGAATATTCTTCAAAAAGCACGAATAATTTTCTACTGAAAATTTTCTCTGCTCGTGCCAGTCGCACTGCGCAAGACTTTTCTCAGAAAATTCCTTCACTACGTGAAAAGCTGTCAGTTATGGTTGAACATACCAAACTCTTCGAAGAGCTTCTTGGTAAGGTTAAAAATTTTGCAATAATGAAGAAGCACTATAAAGCGTATGTAAATGGTTTTGATGGAGCAAAAGAATTACGTATGGAGTTGATGGAACAAGAAAACTCTTCTCAAATAGAGGCTGTTGTTAATAAATTTTTGGATTAGTCTATTTCTGTTATAATACCTTTATGTCAGATTCTAATATAGCTTTATATAGAAAATACCGCCCAGAAGGTTTTGACGAGGTCATAGGTCAGGACCACATTGTAAGGGTCATTGAAGGTGCACTAAAGGCTGGTAAAGTCTCCCATGCCTATCTATTGTCTGGTCCACGAGGTACCGGTAAGACTACAATTGCTCGCATAATTGCAAAAGTTTTAGGTTCATCACAAAGTGATATATATGAGCTTGACGCTGCATCTAACCGCGGGATAGATGATGTTCGTTATATTCGCGAGAATGTCAGCACTTTACCTTTCGATTCAAAATACAAAGTCTATATATTGGATGAAGTTCACATGTTTACAAAGGATGCTTGGAACGCACTCCTAAAAACTATAGAAGAGCCACCAGAGCACGTTGTGTTTATTTTAGCTACTACCGAATTAGAAAAAATTCCTGAAACTATAATTTCTCGTTGCCAGACATTTGTTTTTAAAAAACCAACAGATGTAGTACTTGCACAAGTTGTGACTAATGTAGCTAAAAAAGAAGGTTACACAATAGAAGAAGGAGGATCAGAGCTCATAGCGCTTTTAGCTAGTGGCGCTTTTCGTGATGCTCTAGGCACTCTTCAGAAAATAACATCCTTTACGAATGGTAAAAAGATAAAACTATCAGATATTGAAGAGGTGACAGGCGCTCCAAATACAACTCTCGTAAATAATTTCTTACTTGCGCTTGCAAAAAAAGATATAGAGAGTGGTTACAAAATTATAGAGCAAGTAAATAGTCAAAATATTGATATGGATGTTTTTATTAGAATGATTTTGGCAAAATTACGCCTCGCTCTTATGTTAAGATATGCCCCAGCCACAAAAAAGGATATTGAAAATACAATATCTAAAGCTGATATGGAGTTCATAGTGAATTTAATTTCAGATAAGCCAGAAAATATATCATCAACAACACTCTCTGTACTACTAGAGGCTTACCAATCTTTGAAGAGTTCTATTATTTCTTCTCTACCGCTTGAACTTGCTCTAGTTAAGATTTTAAACGTAAATGAAAAATAGTAGTGAAATCTGGGATGTCATTATAATAGGTGGCGGAGCTTCTGGAATGATGGCTGGAGCTATTGCAGGAAGCCTGGGTAAATCGGTACTAGTTTTAGATAAGAACAAATCTTTGGGAGAAAAATTAAAAATTACTGGTGGTGGCAGGTGCAATATTACTAACGCTGAAGAAGACGTTAGAGTCTTATTGAAAAGTTACGGCAAAGCTGAGCAATTTTTATATTCTCCATTCAGTCAATTTGGAGTTAAAGATACTTTTAAATATTTTGAAAAGAGAGGACTTCCGCTAGTAATTCAAGCTCGTAAACGAGCTTTTCCAAATACAGAGAATGCGCATGATGTCTACAAAGTATTACAGAAAGAATTAGATAAATATAAAGTTGATATCAAGACAAACTGCGTGGTAAAAGGTTTACTAAAAGATAGTGAATATATTAAGACTGTCGTTACTAACCAAGGAGAATTTAAAGCACATTCTTTTATACTTTCAACCGGAGGGATGTCTCATCCTGAGACTGGTTCAACGGGCGATGGTTTTAAATTTCTAAAAGATTTAGGCCACAAGATAAAAGAACCGACACCTTCTATAGTACCACTTGAGGTTTCAGATGCTTGGGTTAAGATGCTTGCAGGAGTTAGTCTGTCCTTCATGAAGATAACTTTCTTCTTAGAAGGGAAAAAAGAATTTTCAAAGACTGGAAAAGTTCTTTTTACACATTTTGGTCTATCTGGGCCTTTGATACTAAATAGTGCAAGCAAAGTAAGTGATCTGCTTCAAACAGGTAGAGTCACAGCCTTAATAGATGCGTTTCCGGATACCAATCATGGGGCATTAAATGATCGTATAGTTAAAATATTTGACGACAATAAAAACAAAATGCTCGCAACTATTTTTAAAGATATTGCCCCAGAAGGTACAGCTAAAGCTATAGAAAAAATATTGAATGACATTGATTTTAAAACCAAAGTTCATAGCATTACTCGAGAGGAAAGAAAAAAGATTGTTGACACTCTAAAAGCATTACCTATCAATATTACAAATCTTATGGGCTATGACCGTGCTGTTGTTGCTGACGGGGGAGTTATGCTCGATGAGATTGATACTAAAACAATGCGTTCGAATATATATAAAAATTTATATATCACAGGTGACTTATTAAACATAAACCGCCCATCGGGCGGCTTTGGTCTACAACTTTGTTGGACTACCGGGTATATTGCCGGAACTTCTGCTTAGTTATTCTTTTATATCTTTTCTATAGATAGAAACTAGAGTATAAAGTAAAGTTAAACACAATGGACCAATCAATATTCCTGCTGGACCGACTAATACAAGCGCACCAAGAATTGAAAATAGAATAAAAATTGAAGATATCTCAGTATTCTTCGATATTAAAAATGGTGCAATAGCGTTATCTACAAGACCTACTAAAACAACTGACCATATAAGTAGTCCCAGAGCTTGTATATGCATACCAGTGTAGTACAAGAAGATTATTGCAGGGATACAGACTATAGATGTGCCGATTGTTGGTATAAATGAAGCAATACTAGCTACTACTCCCCATAGAGCAGCATTTGGAACATCAAATATTGCAAAGCCTATACCAACTGAGAGACCTTGGATAATGGCGATGAAGAAGTAACCCCGCAATATACTGTTTATAGAGTTACCAAGTTTGGATAATATTTTATTAACATTTAATTCAGATAGCGGAAGTATTTTTATCAACCCATTTTTCCATTCATCTCCATCCTTTAGTAAGTAAAATATTGAAAATATCATAAGTATAAACATTAACACTGTTTTGAGAGTTGAAGTAAAGAATCCAGTTATGTGGTTAGATAAAAATGACACGATCTCTGTTATTTTTCCTTGTGCGTTAAAGGCAACTCCATCTGGCATGAATTTATTTACAGCTGTATCGATAGCTTGAGTAAATGTATTTGTGCCGTTTGACTCAACTATAGATCTATATACATCTTGCGTCTGATCAAATACTAGAGCACCAATAGTGAAGAGCGGAGCACATAAAAGTATTAGAAACATTACGACTGTAATGACTGACGCAATCCAAGAGATACCTCCTGTTACTTTTTTCTTAAGCCATCTGTATACAGGGTCAAGAATTACACTAAAAGCCGCTGCCATTACTACCACTGTAAGAAAAGGGAAGAATATAGCTACCGTTAATATTATCGCAATTGATATTAAAGCGAATAAAAAATATTTCTCACTCGAAGATGTTTGCATATAGGTCTATTGTAACATCTATACATTTATGAGTATAGACATAAGTATCTATAAAAATTGCTTTCCGTCTGGGACGAAGTTGGAACAAGTTTATTTGTGGATATAGATAATATGGAAAGATTATAAAATATGCCCAACAAAACCTGCGAGTACTAATACCACACCTGCTCCTAACAAGCACCCCGCCATTTTACCTACAGCAGAGCCAGCAATGTTCTCTTGTCTTCAGGGATTGTTTCTGCCCAGTACCCTTCAAAAAGTCCAGCTATACCATCTGTAATTGCATTACCAACAACCCCACCAATCACTGCACCTGCAACTCCTGCGATTTCACCCCCAATCACTGCCATGAGGGCAAGAATACCATTGTCGATTACTCCAAAGATGATGTCAGGTTTCATTGAAGGTATATGTACTTTGAAAAGTTTTAGTGAAGCAATGCAAACAAATGAAAGAATAATAAGAACATATCCTATAATTTTTGTTTGATAGATAAAGAAAGTACTAACGAAGAAAATAACAGTACATAAAACTAGTACATTAAGAACTGAGGCAAGAATTTTTTTATTCATATTTTTATTATATCAAAATATATTCAAAAATATTTGCTTTCCGTCTGGAACGAAGTTGGAATGTTAATCTTAGAAAAATGCATTAAAAACAATATAATTGAAACTTAAATTTACCAGGAAATGAGAAATAGCAAGAAGGTAAATATTCCTAAACTTTAAGAAATGCCAGCCCCAGAAATATCCTCCAACGAAAGTTAAGCCGGCAAAGAGAAGACCTATACTTGTCCATGTATACGGAGCTATCAGATGAAATAAAACAAAAATGGCTACACTGAACCACAATGCTTTTTGTTTACCGAAGCGTTCCAGCCAACTTATTAATAAACCTCTGAATAGTATTTCTTGAAGAAAGGTTATCGCGAGTAGAGGTAGTAACGGATCTTTGTCTAGCATCCAATCAGG
>JBGAUR010000008.1:21115-21446 GCA_044228545.1 Minisyncoccia bacterium
AAAGCGAAAATACTGGCATTAAATAATAATATTTGCCACCAGCCAATAAGCAGTGACTTAGGTTTTAATCCTAACTTTTCCCAATTAATATTTTTAATAGATAGTGCGAAAATTAACAGTAGTACACTAGTTACAACTATAAATATATTTTCTGCAGGAGTCATTATTTAATTATATCAAACATAGTTAAAATTTGCTGGCTTTCCGTCTGGGACGAAGTTGGAACAATATTAATAGATTTTATCACCTTAAAATAAGGTTAAATTTTTGATATAATGGATGTATGATATTTCAAATTCTTGTTACTGTTTTAGCTTTGGTACTTATCTTT
>JBGAUR010000090.1:0-1502 GCA_044228545.1 Minisyncoccia bacterium
CTTCCCTTTATACCAAAGCCCTGACTTCGTTGGATACTCAAATTCTCCGTAATAGAAAGTATTTTTTAATATTCTATAAATATTACCTAACGATAGATTTTTATTACCTATAGTTTTGAAATTAATATCAAACTTAAGCCAGTGATATAATTTTCTACCTGGCCATTTTTCATATGCTACTTTTTCAAACAGACTTTTTATTATAGGAGCTCGATCAGGATCAAGAATTGGCTGGCACTTACGATCCATAAATTTTTGGTTAAGATAGCCGGTTGGTGCTTGATTAGGCCATAAGCCCATCTCAACCCTCATTCTAATGCCCCGCTTCACATTAACCCCTCTATTATCATTCTCTAGTTTAGCTGTTGATCCTAAAATCATGAGAAGAAACTTCTCACTGGGTGAGTTAGTAAATCGTTGTCCATAAGTCCGTATTTCTTTAAGAATGCCCGCGTCCATTAAATCTACCACCATACCAAGATCCCCGGCATTTCGGCTTATTCGGTCTGGCGCCCAGGTCAAAATACCGTTATATTTTCCCTCCTTAATCTCCCCTATAATCTCATTAAAGACTGGCCTCTGCCCCGTTTCCTTAGCTGAGTGAGACTCTCTCTTCATGCAGACAATCTCTAGGTTTTCTCGTTCAGCTAGCAGAAGCATCTCCTTAATCTGGCTATCTATAGAAAGCACCTGTCTTTCTTCAGATTCGGTTGATTTTCGGGCATATAAGCAGTATTTAACGGGTACCTCAACAGCTATAGGTACAGTACCAATAGCTTGGTTAGTCAAGGATTTCGTATAATCCATATAATTAATGTTTAGTTGATAAGTTCCTCCTTAACACACATTAATGACGCAGACCCTGACACTAGTCTAGGAGTAAGAAGTAGGTAACTTTGGCTTATTAAAGACTAAAAAAGTGCTTTACATTTTGCTAAAATAAATGTAAAGTAGTGTTAAGTTAGCAAAAATACTTTATGTCTACAAAAAAGACAGATAAAATAATAACCCTAAAAGAAGCTTGCGAAATTTTGTATTGTCATCCCAATACTCTTAGAAAGTGGGATAATAAGGGGTTTTTGAAAGCAATTAGATTTGGAACGCGAAGAGATCGTCGCTACAGAAAAAACGATATTTTAAAATTGCTTAAACAGAAATAGGATATGAAAATCACCGATCAGCACGCCAAATATTTTGCATATGAACTCACAAAGAGGTGCGCTTCTAATAGTATTGAAAAATTATCTACTACACTTTCTAATGCTCAAGTTGACCTGAATCCTCATCAGATTGAAGCGGCACTTTTTGCTTTTAAATCTCCTTTATCGAAAGGTGCGATTTTAGCAGATGAGGTTGGGCTTGGAAAAACAATTGAAGCTGGACTAGTTTTATCACAAAAATGGGCAGAACGGAAAAGAAAAATACTACTTATTGTTCCCTCTAGTCTAAGAAAGCAGTGGAATTCCGAACTTCAGGAAAAGTTTTTTTTACCCTCAATTATT
>JBGAUR010000091.1:0-1401 GCA_044228545.1 Minisyncoccia bacterium
CTCGTTTGCCAATACAATTTTATGAATAATCAAACCAAAAAGTATTTCATCTATACTCGCAAGTCTACGGACGACAAAGACAGACAAATCCGCAGTATTTCTGACCAGTTAGCAGAATTAAAAGATTTAGCGTTGAAAGAACAACTAGAAATTGTTGATGTCTTTGTCGAAAAGCAGACCGCCAAAATACCAGGTCGCCCCGTGTTTAATGAAATGGTGGCGAGAATGGAAGCGGGCGAAGCGTCTGGTATTTTGGCGTGGCATCCCGATAGACTTGCGAGAAATAGTGTTGATGGTGGAAAAATAATTTATCTTGTTGATACCGAGGTTATTCAAGATTTGAAATTCTCAACTTTTTGGTTTGATCCAACACCGCAAGGCAAATTCATGCTTTCAATCGCTTTTTCGCAATCCAAGTATTATGTGGATAATTTGTCAGAAAATATAAAGCGAGGTCATCGCAACAAAGTGAAAGACGGAATATGGCCTCAAATGGCTCCGCTCGGATATGTAAACAAAAATAGACGGATTGTTCCCGATGAAAATATTGCTCCTCTAATTAAGAAAACATTTGAGGCATATTCGTCTGGGTCTTTCACTTTGCGCCAACTTCGCGACAAATTTAATGAACTTGGATTGAAACGAAAAAGCGGAAAGGAACTTGCGGTGTCGAATTATCAAAAACTTTTGAAAAATCCGATTTACACTGGCTTAATGCTTTACAATGGTGAAATCCACGAGGGAAAGCACGAACCGATTATTTCAAAGAAACTTTTTGATTCCGTTCAGGAAGTGATGATGAGAAAATCTAAACCGAAAGGAAAAGGACTTAAACCATTTTTGTACAGAGGATTTTTCCGTTGCGGAGAATGTGGTTGTTTTATCACTACCGAAACACAAAAAGGTCATAACTATCTCCGATGTACCAAACGGAAAAATCCTTGTTCGCAAAAATATACTCGTGAGGAAATCATCACTTCCGAAATTCAAAAGGAAATCAAAAAGGTTTCTTTGCCAGACGATTGGGCTAAATGGATGTTGGCAGAAAACGAAAAAGATAAATTGGTGGAAGCCCAATCGTCTACGCTTTTTGCGGACAAAACAAAAGTCGATATTTCTCTTTTGGATTCTAAAATTGAGAAGCTGATGAACGCATATTTGGAGAACGCACTTTCACTTGAAGAATATCGTGATGCTAAAAGTGCTCTCGTTGGCTCTAAACAGCTTCTCAAAGAGAAATTATCGGCTTTTGCGCAAAAAGCGAATAATCGGTTCGAACTTACCGAAAAGTTTTTGAAATACAATATAGAATTGGCAAACGAAAGAATAAATGAAGAGAAACTTCATTTATTCAAAAAAGTCGGTTCGAACTTTTTAATTAAAGATCGAACCGTACTTTTT
>JBGAUR010000009.1:0-20366 GCA_044228545.1 Minisyncoccia bacterium
TTTTCATTATACCTTTGAAGCTATCATCCATTTTGCCATTATCCTTCCAATCATCTTCTCGGTGTTTACGATCACCAATACTTCTGATATTTATATTACTTACTTTTCTGGCATTGATAGTAGGTGTACTAGCAGTAGAATCCATGACCCCTTTGACTTCTATAAAATCTCCAACTTTGTAAAGACTAATATTTTGAGCAAGTGAACCAAACTTTGCACTAGAAGTATTTACATTGAATGTTAATCCCCAAACTTTTACAACAAGATTGCTTCCACTTATTGAATCAATTTTTCCTTGAAGATTAACTTGACCTTTTGGATTTATCTCAAGCTTCATCTTTGTGTTGTTAATAACAACAGGAAGTGGGTTCTGGTTTATATTAACTGTGATAGTTGTAGACGCTTCTGCTGAAAACGCAGTAGGAGTGGCGTTATCAGTAGCCACTAACTTGAAGTTATAGACTCCTGGTGTAGTTAATCCAGTTACAGATGTAGTAGCGGAACTAGGAGAAGCTATAGTAGGAGTAACTGGGCCCCCTGTAAATGTCCAAGCATAAGTTGCTATAGCCGTAGCTGGAGCATTAAACGTAGCTACGCCATTTAGAGTAGCTGTATTAGCTGGTAATGTTATTGTTTGAGCTACACCAGCACTCACAGTAGGGGCTGCAGCCTGGGCGACAGCTACTATTCCAAGAATAGCAAGTGCCATAGAACCTAGAACTAAAACTTTTTTCATAATTTATTTTTATTTTAAATTTTTAATAAAATAATGCCATCGATTTGGCATTCTCATACTATAACGTATTAACTTTGAAGACGTGACTATATAAGTGTGGTCTAATTTTTATGTCTATTTATAGCCATAGACAAAAGATGGTCTACAAACTCTGGCATTGAAGCACCGACGACGCCTAGAGCCTTTGGAGTAAGAGAAGCATCGGAAAGCCCTGGAAGTGTGTTAACTTCAAGCGCATATATACCCTTCTTTGGATGAACAATAAAATCGCTTCTTGAATAATGATCAAGATTAAGCCCTGTATGAATGAGAGAAGCAAGACGAATAAGTTCTTCTTTTTCTTCTTTACTAAAGTTCCCAGGACAGATTTCAGCCTCGGTGGAACTTGTCCCGTACTTTACTTCATAGTCAAAAAAATCTTTTCCTTTTGGAACTCTGATCTCGATTGGTGGCAATGCATAGACAGGTTGATTTCTAAATTTTTCGATGATTGGAACAGTTGCTTCCTTCCCTTCTATCATCTCTTCAACTAAAATATCGACTCCATCACTTATGCAAGTAAGAATAGCCTGCTCAAGTTCAGGGAAAATTTTACAGATTTTTACACCTACTGAAGAACCAGAAGATATTGGCTTTACCACCCAAGGCGGAGATATTTTACTCCAGACAAATTGAGCCTGCTCTTTTGCAAGAGCTCTGTCGTCCTTACTCCTATCAATGCTATCCATAGTGATAATCACAGATTGTGGGGTTTTAATACCTAGAGCTTTAAACCTTTCTTTAGCTAGAGCTTTGTTGTAGCCGAGAGCTGAAGAAAATGCCCCACTTCCTGTATAAGGAATTTTCCACTGATCAAGAAGTTGCTGAACTTTACCGTCTTCGCCATAATCGCCATGGAGAGCATTGAAGATAACATCTACATGGTTTGAAATATGTTCGAGAGTAGTGGGTTTGCCTCCAACATGCCAAGCTCCATTTTTATCTATCAAAATATCTATTGGTTTATATTTTTCACTTAATTTTTCTCCACGCAAATGAGAAAGGACATTACCACCAGTATTTAGTGATACTTCATATTCAGAACTAGGACCTCCTCTTATAACTCCAACTCGAATCATATGAATTGATTATATCAAAATTAAAATCCTAAAAATAGCTCTTCTCGAAAAGCACACATAATTCCGAGCTCGGAATTTGCTCTGCTCGGCTACCCGCCTGTGCAAGACTTTTTTCAAAGACTATTTTTATAATTTTAATAAAGCTATTTTAAGAAACTTTTTCCTCTCCTGTTTTTATGGAAGGTAATTGCAAATCTATGTGCTTCACTATTTGAAAGTAGGATTGATTTTTTATATTTTTTTATAAGATCCTCATTACCTATCAGAGCTTTAGCTTTGTGTTTGTCGTCTTTAACTACAGCTATTATAGGAATATCAAACTGGTATCTTTTTAAAACTCTTTTTGTAACATTTATCTGTGCAGTACTTCCATCAACTACGACAAGATTGGGTATACCCCACTCTGTATGGCGAAACCTTCGTGACAACACTTCTTCAAGTGCACCAGTATCATTGGAGCCTGTTTGAGTTTTTATTATAAACTTCTTATATTCATTTTTTGCAACTTCTCCATTCTCAACAACCGTCATAACTCCGACCATATTCTTCCCTGACATGTGAGCAATATCGTAAGCTTCGATTCTAAAAGAAGTAGGTGGATTAGAACGATCTTCTTTTATTAATGCAACATCATTGATATGTTCTAGTGCAAAAATCTTTCTCTTTACTTCTCCTGCTTTCTCAAACTCCTTATTCTTAGCAAGTTGCATCATCTCTTTCTTCAGATTTGTGATAATCTTTTTCTTTTTACCCTGGAAAAATAAGACTAGATTTTTTATATTATTCTTATAATCCCCTTCTGGTATTAATGCGAGTTGTTTATAAAATTGATAATTTTGTTTTTTATCTGAATGATTATCAAAATATGGAAAAATCTTACGGACAATCTTCATGGCTTCACGAAGCTGTAACCCATTTGTAAAAGGACCGAATACATTTCTATAATTAGACTTTTCTAATTTTCTCCCAC
Organism: Minisyncoccia bacterium; assembly: GCA_044228545.1. Lineage (GTDB taxonomy): Bacteria > Patescibacteriota > Minisyncoccia > Phycocordibacterales > UBA9973 > UBA8515. The sequence goes on from JBGAUR010000009.1 coordinate 2,825, forward strand.
GCACAACTAATACCTTAGATATTTTATCCTTTGTAAAAACGACATAATTGAAACTTTTATTATCTTTCTCTTTTGTATTATATTTCGGCTGATGTTTTTTTATTAGATTTGCTTCTAGAATTAGAGCTTCTAGAACAGAACCGGTCTCATGCCATTTGAGTCTATCTGCTTGTACAGTCATATCTAAAATGAGTGGCCCGCGAGTTACTATCAAATCTTTACCGAAATAACTTTTTACACGAGAGCGTAATGAAGTAGCTTTACCTATATATAGAATATTTTTACCTTTATAGAAAAAATAAACTCCTGGTTTATCAGGTATATTTAATTTTTTTAGTTTTTGGAATGTCATAGCTTTATGATATTATAAATATAAGAAAAAAATAAATTTCCATCATGAGTACAGTAAAAAGCGTATTGGAATTTGTTGGAACCGGGTTCACAATACTACTAATTTTCAGTCTATCAGATTTAACTGCTGGACTGATATCAAAAGTTCCAATTGTAGGATATTTGCCTAAAGTTTTAGACAGAAATCCGAGTTTATGTTTTGTAGCTTTTCTCTATTTAATAATAGCAGCCTGCTGGGCAAAAGCCTACTATGCATAAACTAAACCATTTAAAAGCTTAACCCGGCTATACAGGGTTTTTTTATTTCCTTTTTAATACTTTCTTTAAATATTTCCCAGTATAAGAACCTTGAGTATTTGCAACTTCCTCAGGTGTACCTCGAGCTACAATTCTCCCTCCACCTACTCCCCCTTCTGGCCCAATATCTATAATATGATCAGAACATTTAATGATATCCATGCTGTGTTCAATCAAAACTACAGTATTGCCTTTATCTACAAGCTTATTTAAAACTTCAAGAAGTTTAGCTACATCGTCATAGTGAAGTCCAACTGTTGGCTCATCTAGGAGGTATATTGTCTTTTCTAAATGTGGACGGTAGAGCTCTGAAGAAATTTTTACACGTTGAGCTTCTCCACCAGAGAGAGTTGTTGCAGATTGACCAAGTTTTATATATCCAAGACCAACATCCATTAGAGTTTTTAGTCTATCGTAAACATTTGGAATATCCTCAAAAAAAGTAACGGCTTCTTCAATGGACATTTCAAGAACCTCGTGAATATTTTTCTTTTTATACTTTATAATGAGAGTTTCTTTATCGAATCTCTTCCCTAAACAAACATCACAAGTGACATAAACAGTTGGTAAGAAATGCATTTCAACTGCTATCTCACCATTGCCTTCGCATGCTTCACAACGTCCACCCTTAACATTAAAAGAAAAGCGGTTCGGTTTCCATCCACGTAGTCGTGCTTCTTCGCTTGTAGCAAATAAATCACGAATATGGGTAAAAGCTCCTGTATATGTTGCAATATTTGAACGAGGTGTTCGGCCTATTGGAGATTGGTCTATGAGAATCGCACGAGAAAGGTATTCAGTCCCAGTAAATGACGCACAATTATAAACTTGGGCACTGCGATATTTTCTTTCATAGCGAGCTTGAAGATTCTTATATAAAATCTCATACATGAAAGAACTTTTTCCTGAACCAGAAACGCCTGTAATAGTAACCATTTTCCCAAGTGGCACTTCAGCGTTTAAATTATTAATATTGAAAACTTTTCCACCAATTATCTTTAGTGTTCCCTTATCAGCAGTTCGTCTTTTCTCTGGAATCTCTATTCGTGCTTCATTTCTAAGATAAGAAAGCGTGCGAGATTTTGAAGGATTTGTTTTTGCGTCAAGGAGTGAAGCTAGATAATCGGCAACTATAACTTGGCCTCCGTGAACACCAGCTTTAGGCCCAATATCAACAATGAAGTCAGATGCAAAAATCGTATCTTCATCGTGCTCTACTACAAGGATAGTGTTACCGAGATCACGAAGATCTTCTAATGTCTTTATAAGTCGCTCGTTGTCTCGCTGATGAAGCCCTATAGTAGGCTCATCGAGTACATAAAGTGCACCAACTAGTCTAGAACCCAATTGGGACGCAAGACGGATGCGTTGCGCTTCCCCACCAGAGAGAGTATTTGCCTTACGATCAAGTGATAAGTACTCAAGACCAACATTTAAAAGGAATTGTAACCGAGCTTCGATCTCTTTTATCACAACTTTTGATATTTCTTTTTCTTGTTCATTTAACTCAAGTTCTATAAAATAATCTGCTACTTGCTGGATAGAGAGTTGAGTTATTTTTACAATATTTACGCCTTTTGTTTTACCCAAGAAAACACTTAGTGCTTCTTTTCGTAAGCGCGCTCCACCACATATGTCGCAAGGTTCAGTTCCTCCGAAATATTTCGTACCGAGACCATTACACTCAGGACACGCACCATATGGAGAATTGAAGGAAAACAGTCGTGGTTCTACCTCTGGGAATGAAAAACCGTCGCGAGGACATGCAAACTTTGAAGACATTAGGAACTCTTCACCTGCGATTGAAATAGTGACAAGTCCTTCAGACTCAACTAAAGCACGCTCAATAGCTTCTGCCAGGCGCATGCGTGCATCGTCAGGACTATCTTTGAATTCATGGATTTGAAATGTATCAACTAAAACATCTATATCGTGTTTTTTAGTTTTTGATATATCTATACGCTCGCGAAGGTTACGAATTTCGCCATCCATACGAACTTTTGCAAAACCTTTGTTGAGTAGATCATATAGGAGCTGATAGTATTCACCCTTTCTTCCTCGAATAACCGGAGAATAGATTGTTACTGGTGTCTCATCCCATTCGACACCCATTAATTTTTTCTTCCCTATTGGTTTTTTATGAGTTTTAATTTTTTTCAACACAAAATTCATTATCTCTTCGTTGGATAATTTCTTGATCTCATCTCCGCATTCTGGACAATGAGGGCGACCGATGCGCGCATAAAGCACACGAAGATAATCGTATATCTCAGTTATAGTTGCAACTGTCGAACGAGGGTTGTTGGAGCGAGATTTCTGATCAATAGATATTGCTGGAGAAAGACCAGTAATCTCGTCTACGTCTGGCTTCGGCATTTGGTTCAAGAATTGACGAGCATATGCAGAAAGTGACTCTACATATCGACGTTGACCTTCAGCAAATATAGTATCGAATGCAAGTGAAGACTTGCCTGAGCCTGACATACCAGTAATAACCACCATTTTGTTGCGCGGCATTTCAAGACTAATATTTTTTAGATTATGAGTCCGGGCTCCTTTTATTACAATTTTATCGTGTATATCTTTTTTCATAACGTATACGACACCCGCCAAATGAGTATATGGGGGTGTATCTTTATTTAACTAGTTAATATAATAGCATGAAATCTTGTTTGACAAAATAGTACATATGTACTATCGTAAAATTAAACAAAACCTATTTTATGCGCACATCAAAAATGCTTTTAATAACTGTAGCTATATTCGTAGTTGCATTACTTGCCGTGATTATAATCAAAGTACCAAACGGTACAGGCATATTCATATCCTTTCTGTTAACTGCAAGCTTCATTGCAGTATACTACCTCGCCAAATATATCGGGGAAACTACCCCACAAAGACTGGTTGAGGGTAAAGAATACATATTCATAGGCGTAGACAGCCAGAAAGGTTGGCTATTTCTGGAAGAGCATATACACCATGATGCCGTGATACCCGATGTAAATATAATAAACATGGCTCCGGATGGAATAATAAATCAAAACCCTGTGATGTTACCTGAGGAGGATTATGATCTGCCAGGTATATATAAGGGTGAAATGTTTAATTTTGGTATAACTCCAGGCACCAAAGTGGTAGCAAAAAAGCATGGGGACAAAATTGGCATTTTACAGGCTGCTTAGGAAATAATTAACCAGTAATGGTTGCTCCGGCGTGGAAACGCCGGATTTTTTATTTCTCCATTCTCTTTTTAAGAACCATTATCTCATCACGCAATATTGCTGCAGTTTCAAAGTCGAGAGTTTTGACTGCACTATTCATCTCTTTTTCTTTAATTTTGATTATTTTTTCATACACAGTCTTATTCCTTTCTCCATCAGAAATCAATAAATTCTTTACTGAATCCTTCTCTGTTTTCCCTTTTTTATTTTTATCTTTCGTAAATGCTTTCTTGAATAATTCTATATCAAGGTCAAGCTCAGCATTTACAGCTTTCTCGTGCTTATTCTCAAGTTCTTCAGTAATATCTTTAATCTTTTTTAAAATGGTCTTTGGTGTAATGCCATGTTTTTTATTGTAAGCCACTTGTATTGCACGGCGGCGATTCGTCTCACCTATTGCACGCTCAAGCGAGCCGGTCATAACATCGGCATAGAGGAGTACCTTTCCCTCTACATTTCTTGCGGCACGACCGATGGTCTGGATAAGTGAAGTCTCTGAGCGAAGGAACCCTTCTTTATCAGCATCAAGAATTCCAATTAAGGCAACTTCTGGAAGATCTAATCCTTCACGAAGAAGGTTTACTCCAACAAGTATATCCATCTCCCCTTTTCGGAATGCTGTTAATACTTGAATGCGTTCAATGGTCTTAATCTCACTGTGTAAATATTCGGCTTTAATACCTTTATCTTTTAAATAAACAGATAAATCTTCCGCCATTCTTTTTGTAAGAGTGGTTGCAAGAACTCGAAAACCTTTTTTGATAGTCTTCTCTGCTTCTCTAATAAAATCTTGAATCTGCCCTTCGTAATCTTTATTTGCACTAACAGGTCGAACAATTACTTCAGGATCAATGAGGCCTGTTGGACGAATAATTTGCTCGACTACTTGCTCGCTTGATTCACGTTCAAGAGTACGTGATGCATCCCCTGCGTACATACCATTTAATTGTGGAAGGGTTACATGGGATTCATCTATGATAGTAAGAAAATCAACTTCTCCATCCTCGGTACGAGGAAAATATGAGAGGAGCGTCTCTGGGGCTTCTCCTTCTTTTTTACCAGACAAGTGTCTAGAATAATTTTCAATACCATTACAATATCCAATTTCTTTTATCATCGCTAAATCGTAACTTGTACGACGCTTAATACGCTCAGCTTCGAGAAGTTTGCCTTCTTTTTCAAATTTTTTAAGTTGAGATGCAAGTTCTGCTTTAATATTTTTAATTGCTTTTTCGACTTGTTCTTTCTCAGTTATGAAGTGCTTTGTCGGAAATAGAAAGATATTCTCTTCTTCTTTTAAGATATGTGAAGACACAGGATCGACTTTTGCAATACGTGCGATTTCCCCATCGGCAAATTCTATCTGATACACAAAAGTTTCAGACACTGGCATCACTTCTACTTTTGCACCAATTGAACGGAATTGCCCAGAGTTTATATCTGCATTCGTACGCTCAAAATGCACTTCGATAAGTTTCTTCATTAGTGTTGTCCTATCCATCTTCATACCAACCGCGAGTTTAAGATTTACTTTCTCGTATTCTTCAGGACTTCCTAAACCATAGATACAAGAAACAGATGCGATAATAATTACATCCTTCCTTGTCAAAAGCGCTTGAGTTGAAGCGTGACGCAATCTATCAATTTCTTTATTAATCTGTGCATCTTTCTCGATATATGTGTCGGTCACAGGCATGTATGCTTCTGGTTGATAGTAATCGTAATACGATACGAAGTAGTGCACTGCTGCATCAGGAAAAAATTCTCGAAACTCTTGAGCAAGCTGAGCAGCTAAAGTTTTGTTATGAGCAATAACAAGAGTAGGTTTGCCCCATTTTTCTATGACATTTGCCATTGTGAAGGTCTTACCTGTACCTGTAGCACCTAAAAGCGTCTGCTTTACCATTCCCTTCTCTAAACCGTTTAGCAACTCGGAAATAGCCTTTGGTTGATCCCCATCAGGCTTGTATTCGCTTTTTAATTTGAAGACTTTCTCTTTCATTCGTACCTCAAGATTAACTTATTTTTGAAAATAAAAAAAGTAGATAAAATTCATATTTCTGTTACAATCAGGCAATGGAAATAGATTGGATACAACATTATAAAAATAAACTTGGGAAAATTTCGTTTATTAAGGAAGACTTTGAGCAATTTTATAAAGAGACAAAACCTTTTATAGACATCATCCTTTCTCATAAACCAAAAAGAGTTATAGAGATAGGTAGTGGTCTTGCTCGCGACTCGCTTTTACTTGCACAAAGGGGGGTTGATAGTACCGCATTTGAAATAGATAAAACAATACTTGAAGCGAGTTTAGAAACTGCGAATAACTTGGGGGTACATTTAAATATAATCCAAGGAGATTTTTTTGACCTTTCTAAATATATCGCCAAGGATTACTACGATATCGGTATACATCTTGGTGTATTAGAACATTTTGAAAATGAAGATATAGAAAAAATATTAAAAGAACAAATATCTCTTATTCCAAAAATCATATTTGCAGTACCGATAAAGAGCGAATACAACGATATTTTCTTTAACGATAAAATATATCGCAGGCTTTTAACTAAAGAAGATTGGAAAGATATATTGAAGAATTTTAACTTAATAGATGTACAGGAAATTAGAACACGATTCGATACACTTGTAGTTACAATTAGTCGCTAAGATAATTTTTCAGAAACTCTTTTTTGAATTCAAAAAATGCATCATTTAAAATTGCTTCGCGCATTTTGTCTACTAAACGTGTTATAAAATAAATATTGTGAATTGAAGCAAGGGTTGCAGCCTCCATCTCTTTTGCGCGAAAAAGATGTGACATGTATGCAAGTGTGTAACTTTTGCATGTATAACACTCGCAGTCTTTTTCTATTGGTTCAAATTGATTTACGAATTGCGCATTAAATAAATTAATTTTCCCGCTTTTAGTAAAAACAGTTCCATTGCGAGCGATGCGTGTTGGTCCTACACAGTCAAACAAGTCTACCCCATTCTCGACACCTATAAACAAATCTTCTGGTTCCCCTATTCCGAGTAAATGCCTAGGCTTTTCTTCAGGCAAGATTTCGTTAACCCATTTTACAGCAGTACTCATATCCTCTTTTGCAAAAGACCCACCAATACCAAAACCGTCAAAATCCATCTCGCTGATAGCTCTCGCAGATTTTTTTCTCAACTCTTCTGATCGCCCACCTTGAACGATTCCAAATAAAGCTTGAGGAGAAAAATAAACTTGAGAATTTTTATCCGTGTCGGAGCCCCCGTTAGAGAGGGTTAAGCGGGAAAAATTCTCAAGTTTGTTTTTCTCCAACTCTTTCTGCTTTTCTAATTCCTTATGTTTTTCTAAACTTCTTTTTGCCCAAGCGTGGGTTCTAGAAAGTGCTTCATCCTGATATCGCTCATTTTCAGTTGGTGATGTGCATTCATCAAATGCAAAAATAATATCTGCACCTAGATTGTGTTGAATCTCAATTGATTTCTCGGGAGTGATATAGTGGAGTGATCCATCTAAATGTGATTTAAAAGAAACTCCATCATTACTAATTTTTGCTAGTGGAATCACACTATCGATTGATCTCTCGGGAATCAAAAAATTTGGATCAGTAATTGTTGTTACTTTTGAAATCTCTTTACCATAAGCAACGCCAAGAGAAAATACTTGAAAACCTCCCGAGTCGGTCATCATAGGACCATGCCAATTCATAAATTTATGCAACCCTCCGGCATCTCTAATAAGCTCATCACCTGGTTGTAGATAAAGATGATATGTATTAGCAAGAACTACTTGGGAACCTGTACTTTTTATCTGCTCTGGAGTAAGTGCTTTAACACTTGCTTTAGTCCCAACAGCTACAAAAGCTGGGGTCTGTATATCCCCGTGAGGAGTACTTATGACACCAACTCTGCCTAAAGAATTATCTAGCTTCTTTTCTATTTTGAAATTAAACTTTTCCATTAATTCCTTTTTATTTGAACCCATTTTAAGCTTTGAATATTTACTGGTGAGTGAAGAATGACTTTTTTAACTGGATCTGTCGGTCGAGAAATTACCCCATCTATAATAGCAATCACCTCGGATTTATCACTCGGTAAAACTACCATAGTACCGGGATCTGTTGCTAATTCATTTGGAATAGTCATCTCAAAATTACCTCCACCACGACCAACGAGTTCGACACTTGCATTTGAACCTTCAACTATTGCCTCAGTTGTTTGTCCTGGGTTTGAATATAAAATAACTAAAGAATTATTAGCATAAACACTACCAACTTTACCTATTGGAATATTGCTGTTAACAAAAACTTGCTCACCTTCCAAAATACCAAAATCTTTACCCACATCTATGATGATAGTGTCATATGGAGAGCGATTTGGTTTTGCAAGGATATTCCCAAGTGTAAAAGTTTGTTTTTGTGGTAAACGACCGAGAAGCTCTTTTAAAGAGTCATTTTCTTTTTTCACTAAATCATAATCAATCATTGAGAGCTTTAATTCGGAATTTTCATTTTTTAATTTCTCGTTCTCATTAAATACCGACGACTTAGTGCGGACCAAATAACTCATACTATTTACACCATCTATCACTGTATTTTCAGCTTTCCATAAAGGTCTACCAATAAAATTTAATAACCCTCCTAAGAGACCCGATGTTCCTGAAAGCAACAAAACTAAAAAAAGTACGACAATGACTAGGTTGCGAATTATATTCTTTCTCTTATTTATTCTCTTTTTATCGCGGAGTTGATGTATCATCTGTGTTTACTAAAACTTCTTGGAAATTATCGAAGTCATCGAGAATAACTCCAGTACCCCGTGCAACAGCTGTAAGTGGATCTTCAGCAATATAAATAGGTATTTTTAGAGAAGATTGAAGAAGAATATTTAACCCTCTAAGCAAGGCTCCACCACCTGAAAGTACTAACCCTCTGTGCATAATATCTGAAAGTAATTCCGGAGGTGTAGTCTCAAGAACTTCTTTTATACCATCAACTAAACTTAGTATTGATGGCATAATAGCTTCTCTAACATCGGCATCAGTAATAATAACTTGTCGAGGCAGACCCGTTACTAAATCTCTTCCTCTAACTTCTGCTTCCATGGATTCCCCTTCAATAGCTGAACCAATTGCAATTTTTACGTTTTCAGCAGTTTTTTCACCTATCAAAAGTTTAAATTCGTCTTTCATGTAGTTGACAATACTTGAATTCAAAAGATCGCCTGCTATTTTTAAATTCTTTGATCGTACTACACCTGAGAGTGATATAACCGCAATATCAGTAGTACCTCCACCAATATCAACTATCACAGAGCCGACAGCGTCTTTAACTGGAAGTCTAATACCTACAGCTGCAGCCATTGGCTCTTCAACAATATAAACTTCACGAGCTCCGGCAGAACGAGCAGCATCTTCAACAGCTCTAATCTCCACATTTGTAATTCCAGTTGGAACACCAACTAGCACTCTTGGGCGAATAAACTTCTTCGACATTTTTTCAGCTTTACCAATAAGATATGAAAGCATTTCTTCTGTCACTTCAAAGTCAGAAATCACACCGTCAACTATTGGCCTAACCGCACGAATATGCCCAGGAGTTCGTCCGAGCATTTGCTTAGCTTCAGCACCGACGGCAACAATCTGACCTGTTTTCTGATTCACAACCACAACTGATGGCTCATTAATAACAATACCGTGACCTTTCAAATACACGAGCGTATTGGCTGTGCCTAGGTCGATTCCGATATCATTCGAAAACATTTTGTAGAGATTTTTAAACATTTTTTAATTCACTTAATAACTGTTCTTTAGCAACAATTTTTCCATTCTCTTCTGTACGTTTTTTAACTTCAAATCCTCCGGAAGCATTACTACGCTTTGAAACAACAATTCGATAAGGTATACCAATTAAATCTGAATCAGCAAATTTTTCTCCTGCACTCACATCCACACGGTCATCAAATAAAACTTCAATTTTATTTTCTAATAAATATTTATAGATATTTTCTGCTTCTTTATTAGTATTTTCTTCGTTACCTAATGAAAGTAAATGGACTTTAAAAGGTGCTATCGATTCAGGCCAAATTATGCCTTTCCCATCAGATAGAACTTCAACGACAGTACCCATTAATCTCCCAGGGCCAATACCATATGAACCCATAAATACAGATTTGTTCTCACCTGTCTCTGTCTGATATTTCAAATCAAGAGCATCTGAAAAACGAGTCCCTAGTGTAAATATATTACCAACCTCAACAGCCCGATTTTCAACCAAACTTTCCTTTGATAATCCTAGGCTTTCAATAACTTCATCGTTATAGACTTCTTTATTTATAGCTATTCCTTTATTTTCGTCTACATAAATAGTATCTTCACCTGCACCAGTTAAGGTTTGAAATTCGTGAGAAAATTTAGAGAACATTCCACCAGATGCAAAAGTTAGATATGTCAGATGGCCAATTCCTACTCGTTTAAATATATTTTTATATGCTTCTTTGGATTTTTCGTAAAACTCGTTATGCTCATTTTCGTCTTTCGAAAAAGAGTACAGATCTTTCATAATAAACTCCCGAGTACGCATTATCCCGCTTTTTGCACGAGTTTCATTCCTAAATTTTGTTTGAAATTGGTAAAGGGAGAAGGGTAAATCTCTATATGAATTTACGAAACTTTTTAGCATTTTTGTTATAGGAGCCTCATGTGTAACAGCAAGACCGAGTTCTGTTTCGTTTTTAAGTTTTGTTTTAAACCATACGTCTACTTGAGAATCATCCCACTGATTTGTGGGTTCCCAAGTTGAGCGTTCTTGTAATGCAGTCATCGTTATCTCTTGACCACCTATTGCATTCATCTCTTCGCGAATTATATTTTGAATCTTATTTAATACCCTAAGACCAAGCGGGAGGTATGCGTATACCCCAGCCATTTCCTTGTTTATAAAGCCTGCTTTAATGAGAAGTTCCGCGTTTAAAGACACTTCATCGGCAGGAGACTCTTTCTTTGTTTTAGTGAATAGTTGTGATTGCTTCATATCAATCATACTACCTTAAAATGACCTTCTGGTCAAAAAGAGGGGTTGCTAAATAATGCTTTTTCTGATATTATCACTTTACGTTCCGTGAGGAGCTTTTTTATATAAAGCCACCTTGTAAACAAGCTGAGATGCTTAAAAACGGACGTTTATAAATTAATTAACCCTAAATATTAGGGATACAAATATGAGTACACAAAATACATTGGTGGAAAAAATGTTCCAAGCAGGTGCTCACTACGGCTATTCAAAAAGTCGTCGTCACCCATCAACAAGTGCTTACATTTTTGCAACAAAAAATGGTGTTGATATTATAAATATTGAGAAGTCATACGAATTTCTAGAAAAAGCACTAGATGAAGTAAAGAAAATGGCTGCAAGTGGAAAAACAATCCTTTTTGTTGGTACAAAGCCTGAAGCTCGCCAACAAATTACAGAACTTGCCCTAGCTCTTGGTATGCCATATGTAAGTGAGAGATGGGTTGGCGGTTCACTTACAAATTTCCCTGAAATAAAGAAAAGAATTGCAAAACTATTAGACCTCCGCGCGGAAAAAGAGAAGGGTGGTTTTGATAAATATACAAAGAAAGAAAGACTACTTATAGATAGAGAAATGGAAGATATGACTAAAAACTTCCAAGGTTTAACTGGTGTAAATAAGACACCAGATGCTTTATTTGTAGTTGATCCTAAAAAGGAACATATTGCTTGTACTGAAGCTCATAAAATGGACCTTCCTATAATAGGAATACTCAATACTGACTGTAATCTTAAGAAAGTAAACTTCCCTATCGTTGCTAATGATGCATCTGTATCTAGTATTAGCTTCATCTTAAATGAAGTAAAAAACGCTTATGTAAGTGGTTCAAAAGGTGAAGCTTCAAAAAAATAATTATCATATAAATAAAACTCGGGATTTTTAGTCTTTGAGATAAAATCAAATTATGTCTATAAAAATAACTGCGGAATTAGTTAAGGAGTTAAGAGAAGGAACTGGGGTATCTGTTATGCAATGTCGCGCAGCTTTAGAAGAAGCAGGTGGTGACATGGAAAAAGCATTAATAATACTAAAAAAGAAATCAAGTACAGTAGCTATGAAAAAAGCAGACCGTGAAGCTCATGATGGAGTTGTGGTTGTCCGCGAAGGAAATGGCAAAGTACTAGTTTTAACTCTTCACTCTGAAACGGATTTCGTAGCTAAAAATGAAGACTTTACAAAACTTGCAAATACTCTTGCTGATATAGCTATAAATGAAGGAGTAGAGGCTATGAAGACAAAGTCTGGTGATATGATCAATGAAGTGATACAGAAGGTTGGTGAAAAGATAGAACTTGGGCAAATTGAAGAAGTAGACGGGGCTGTGCTTGGAAACTACGTACACGCAGGTAAAAGTGCAACGGTGGTAGCACTTTCTTCTGGAACACCTGAACTTGCAAAAGACGTAGCAATGCATATCGCTGCTATGAAGCCAGTATTTACGAAGGCAGAAGATGTTACAGAAGAAGACAGAAAAAAAGTAATAGAGGTTTTTGAAAAAGAAGTAGCAGAATCAGACAAACCTGAAGAAATAAAGAAAAAAATGCTAGAAGGAAAAATCTCTACTTACTTCAAAGAGCAAACACTTATGGATCAATCATTTATCAAGAACCCTGACGTAACTGTTGGTAAACTGCTTGCAGACAGTGGGGCAAGTTTGGTACGCTTTATACGAGTCTCTATTGGATAAAAACAAATGACAGTAATTATTATTATATTTTTCATATCGACTATTGTTGCATTTGGAATGCTTGCCTTTAGAGCTTGGGAGATAAGAACAGCTCGGGTAAGCATCCCGGATGATAAGGATGGAGTATTGCCTAATTTGTCCTTTAGACATGTGGAAAAAAGTATGCTATATTTGACCAAGCATGTTATCCAAGGAGTCATCCTTACATGTGTTAAGTACTGGTATATCGGGGTTACAAAGACAAAAAAATGGATATCCGATAAATGGCCAAAAATTCATGGATATCTCGAGAGGAAAGATATAGTATCATCAGAACCTTCAAAACCATCATTCTTTCAGAAAGCTATCTTGGAATCAAAAGCCAAGATTAAAAGAATAAAAGAGAAGGTTAAGAACGAACACGAATAAAATACGCCGCTTTAGCTCAGTTGGTAGAGCAACGCTTTTGTAAAGCGAAGGTCCTCAGTTCGAGTCTGAGAAGCGGCTCAAAATGAGTAAGTATAATTTAAATAAAATTGCAAAACAATTGTTTTGGGTTTTTATTATTGTAACTTTCATATATTTACTAAGCTCTATAGATAAACAAACATTAGAGAAAACCGCTATTAGCCTAGGTTGGTGGGGACCCCTATTTATAAGCCTAATATTTATATCTACACAAGTATTTGCTCCCCTATCTGGATCAGCATTCTACTTTATTGGTATAAAATTGTATGGGTATGAATCGATTCTAATAATGTTCTACATCACAAGTATGATAAGTTCTGTTATATGTTTTTTTATTGCACGCAAATGGGGACGTAAAATGGTAATAAAACTAGTTGGAGCAAAAAACATAGCTAGGATTGACGAAATTGCATTAATACACGAAAAACAACTGTTGATTATCGGTAGAACCTTAGGATACTACTTTTTTGATTTTATTAGTTATGCTTTAGGGCTTACAAAAATATCCTTCAAAAAATATTTCAGTTATACTGCAGTACTAACGCTTATACCAAGTCTAATTTTATATTTCGTTTTTAAAAATCTAGATTTTAATAGTTTTAAAAATTCAATGGTCTTCTATTTGTTTGTAGTTCTAACTGGAGTGTTGTTTGCTTACTTATTTGCTCGCATAGTAAAAAAGGGTAAAAATACCTAAGTAGATAGGTGGTTTTTACTGTACAGTAGGAATTTTTTCTTGATCATTAGAAGAAGGAATTGCAGTTTTGTTGGTAGAGCTTGTATCCTTCTTTTGAGTTTCTATTTTCTTTTTAAATATCTTATCAAAGATTGTGGTCATACTTTCAAGTGGTTGGAAACCAGGGTATTCTTTTTCGTTTATAACTATTGTTGGAAAGTCTTTAACTGTAAATAATGACTGGAGGGCTTTAAGCGCAGGAGTATCACTACTATTATCGAACCAATATATGCGTAGATCTGGATAACGATCATGAATCTCGTCTAGAACTATAGATTGTTCTTTGCAGTCCTTGCAATCAGTGTCGTGGAAATAAAGTAGCATTGCTGTTTTAGTCCCACATCTTGAAGCTAGTTCTTTCCTCAATATATAGTCTTTTATCTGGAGCAATACATATTGATTCTTTATCATTGTAACTTGAGCATCATCTGAGCCGAGTTGATTTTCCATAAATTTAACTCGACGCGCCATATCAGACAACTCGTTATTTAGATCGAACTCAAAGCTTTCATTTGCCTCAAAGTGCTTACATGAAGACGAGCCAAGCAACATAAAGCGTGTCTCAGTTGAGAGTATATCAGTAGATATTTTATCTTGAATAACTCGTACCTCATCAATTTTTTTCTGTGCTAATCTACTGCTGAGATAAAAAGCGATCATAAAGAGCGCTATAGTAATGATCAGAGTAAATATGTATCTTTTCCAAAATCTCATATATTTATCGCCACGCAGGACGTGCTTGATTTATCGCATTCCAAACTGATTTAATGACCCAAAATGGAACAATTAGACTATATAACACAAAGAAGTATATTACATTTAGAATCCCTTTTCTTTTAACATTAGATATCATTCGTCCTAGTATTATGTTGGTTATAAAGAAGATAAGGGTTATGAGTGTCAAAAACACTATTGCTTTAGTATTGGTGTAGAACCAACTAAAGGCTGATACATGGAAACCTTCAAAACCGACAAGAGAAAATATTAGGAACTGATCGTACAAAAAGAGAATTATATGGTACCAACTAACTGCAAAAACAGACATTATGATGATATAGGACATCAAACTCATAGGTAGTGTAAAAATTCCAAAGTTACCAAACTTTTTATTTAAAAAAGCAAACCTATAATCAAAAGTATTATTAAGAAACCCATAGCCCCAGCGCAACCTTTGTTTAAAAAGCTTTTTTACAGTTTTTGGTCCAGTGGTAAAAGCTATAGCACTGTGACAATGCTCAACCTTATAACCTTTAACTTGCATTCTATAGGTAAGCTCTAGGTCTTCTAATCCATGACCTAAATGCCATCCCCCAACCTCAAGTAATGGTTTTGGACTAAAAACTGAAAAAGCTCCAGGAACAACCAGGACGCCACCCAATAGGCCAAGAACTTTTTTGGTAAAAGAAAACATTTGGTATTCAATACTTTGGGCTCGTTGAGCAATAGTTTTTGGAGACTTAATCAGAACACTTCCCCCAACGGCTGATAAATCTTTATCTTTCATAAAGTAAGGAATTATTTTATATAGAGCGTCTTGGTTTATTGTAGTATCAGCATCAAATGATGCCACTAGATCTGTAGTAACGTGTGGTAAGGCAAAGTTAAGTGCTGTATGCTTACCACCATTTTCCTTTTTAAATATTTTAACCATAGGATCATTTTCATAACCCTTCATCACATTCCAAGTATTATCTTTGGAACCATCGTCAATTAAATAAATAAAAAATTTATCTTTTGGATAAGAAAGATCTTTAATAGATCGTACTGTATTGTCTATAGTACCCTCTTCATTCCAACACGGTACTAGAAAAGTTATAGATGGTAAATCTTTTTCGTCTCCCTTTAGTGGTTTGTAGGCACCTAAAAGGTTCTTCTTCTCGAAAAACGACATCAAAAAAAAGACCTGTACATAAACAGATGCAAAAACGGCACAATAGAGTATGATATCACTTACCGGCATTATAGCGAGGATTATAGCACAATAAATACTAAAAATAAATAGTCCTATCAAAAACACCCTATATTATAGGGTGTTTTTGATAATTAATATCCTACATTCCTGGTTTAGCGCTTGTCGCTACGTTGCAAGATGCACAATTTGCTCTTGCTTCTTTACACTTCTTACATGGACAACCACATATACTAACAACTGTACACACACCTACTACCAAGTATATTACTGACTCAAGCATAGGCCATGAACCAAAGATTAATTTAACTAGATTCCAATCCCCGCCCATAAGCCCACCAAGACCAACCAAGCCCCAGTTTAAACCTCCTACGATGACCAAAATCCAGGCGATTTTAGACATTCCACAATGACCATGACAATTACAAGACATAAATATAATAAATATATTAATTAATAATTTGTAGACCTTTTTTTAACATTTAGATTATACCATATTAGTCAGATTAGGAATATGTACAGCTTAAAGTCGACTGTGATATAATAGCTCCATGGAAAATAACAATAATATAGAAAGTGGTGCTACAAACCCTAAGCAACAAATTCCTACATCTACTGCTATCATAGTTGCTGGATTTCTTATAATGGTAGGTATCTTATTAACTAAAACAGGTGGGGTGGATAATAAATCTAAAACTCTTTCAGAACAAGTCGGGGTATCAAAAACAAGTATGGCTGCTTGTTTGAAAGAAGTTAATGCGAGTGCTGTAAATAGTGAGATAAATAAGAGTGTCGATAATGCTATGAGTCCTTATCCTAAAAACGAGCGTGGTACACCTTATACTATAGTAGTAGGACCAAATGGATTTATGACCGATATTCGAGGTGCAGAATCTCTTGAAAATGTTGAGGCAATCATAGCAGCAGCAAGGGAAGGTAAACTTGCGACAGAAGAATATTCATCTACCGGTAAAGATGGAAAAATAGTAAATGGAACCAGAAATCTAAGTGAAATATATAAAGGCAATGTAAATGTATCTGAAGAAGCTGACCATATAAAAGGAAGTAAGAATCCGAAGATTACGATAATAGAATACTCAGACTTTGAGTGTCCTTATTGTAAACAGTTTCATCCTATAATAGAAAAAATAGTCGACGGTAATAGTGATGTAAATTGGATATATCGTCACTACCCTCTTCATCAACATTCATTTGAAAAATTAGTAGCATCAAATTGTGTTGCTAAGATAAAAGGAGATGAAGCTTTCTGGAAATATACTGATCTTTTGTTTGGACTTCTAAAAACAGGCAACGACTCTGTAGCTGATCAACTTTAAAAAATGGACTTTAAAGTCATAGACCTGACCCATACACTCTCCTCCACTATCCCTACTTGGGATGGTAGTTGTGGTTTTAATATAAATATCGATACTGATTATAATGACTGTAAAGAGCCAGACCTTTTTCGTACTCAAAAATTGAATACGAACGCAGGTATAGGAACTCATATGGATGCACCTGCGCATTGTTTCCAAAATGAGAGAACAATAGAATCTTTAACTATGGAAGAGTTAGTGACTGATTGTGTAGTTATTGATGTAAGTAAAGATGCAAACGAAAGTTATGTTGTTATGACAGAGATCATTGAGAGGTTTGAGAAAGATCATGGGGAAATAAAAGAAAATTCATTTGTAATATTTTATACCGGTTGGGATAAATATTGGGAGACTGGAGATAAGTATAGGAATGATTATAATTTCCCTAGTATTGATGTTTCTGCTGCAGAACTTCTTTTAAAGCGAAACATAGCAGGGCTTGGCATAGAC